>NZ_JASHFB010000009.1:0-103224 GCF_047462815.1 Streptococcus mitis | reverse complement strand
GAAATCAAGCATTAGTAAAACCAGTGGAATTTACCCTGACACAGATTTCCACTGGTTTTTAGGATTTTTATCAGACTAACTTCCACTTGTACTAGCGGTGGAACTTAGTTTGGGAATTTACCTTTTTTGCATAGCTTCCTACCAGCTACGGATATCAAACTCTTTAAACACAATACGCAAGTCCCTTAGCACGCTTTGACGCCCTCGGAAACGTTCATTTCTTAAGACACGTTCTAACTCTTCTTGTTGTTCTTTAGTTTGTTTCCTTCTATAATCTCTTAGTGTTTCATGAAAGAGATAATACTCATCTAGCCAGAGACCTCCCTCACCTATACGATGACTAATTTCACCCACTTCTTCATAAGGTTCTTTATCATATCTACGCTTCTGACTTTCTTGTCTGCGGATATAGTCTAGAATTCGATTTCGGAACTTGGTCTTGAAATATTTACGTAAGCGTGGAATATCTTCTACTAATCCTTCTTCTCTACTGATCAATTCATGTAAGCAAATCATTCCCTCTTGGTCCCAATCCGATAACTCCCATAAATGCAAGTAATATTCATTTCTACACTTGTACACAATTCCTTGGACTTCTTCATACAATTCTTTAAGCATAACGTTCCCCTTTCTAGATACAGTCTAACAGATTCGAAACATCGTTTGTGACATTTTCTCCATTCTGTTCTCTTCACCGTCTCAAATGCACAAAAAAGAGAGGACGGGCCTCTCTCGGGGTTATTTTTCGTCATTCATTTTTGACTTCACTTCATCATAAGATAATGCATGAGATTCCTCTTCTACTGTTTCAGGCATCTTTCCTGTTTCGTAAAGAGATTTAATTTGTGTACTATCCAATGTTTCGTATTTCAATAATGCTTCTGCAATCAACTTGTGAGTTTCACGATTTGACTGAATAATTTCAGCAGCTTTATTTCGTGCTTCATTCAATAATGAACGAACCTCTTCGTCAATTTCATAAGCTGTTTGTTCTGAAATTGATTTTTGAGGACTCTGTGCACCAAACATAGCATGGTTTCCTTCATATTGTACTGGGCCAAGCTTTTCACTCATACCGTATTCTGTAACCATTGCACGCGCCATTTGTGTCGCCTGTTCAAAGTCATTTGAGGCTCCTGTAGTTTGGACATTAAAGATAATTTCTTCAGCTACACGTCCACCCATTAAGCCAGCCAATTGCTCTTTCATATCTTCTTTAGATAGAAGCATTTGATCCTCTTTAGGAAGTGCAATCATGTATCCACCTGCACGGCCACGTGGTACAATTGTAACCTTATGAACAACACGGGCATTCGACAAGACTAAACCAACAATGGTATGTCCTGCTTCATGATAAGCAACCAACTCACGTTCTTTTTGTGAAACTGTCTTATCTTTCTTAGAAGGACCAGCAATAACTCTATCTTCTGCTTCATCAATATCTGAGGCATCAATGATTGATTTATTGCGACGAGCAGCGACTAAAGCCGCTTCATTCAAGACATTCTCTAAATCAGCACCAACAAAACCTGGAGTTTGTTGAGCCACTAATTTCAAATCAACATCTTCTGCTAAAGGCTTGTTCTTAGCGTGAACTTTCAAGATTGCTTCACGACCTTTAACATCAGGACGGCCAACCAATACTTTTCTATCAAAACGTCCTGGACGCAGAAGGGCAGGGTCAAGTACATCTGAACGGTTTGTCGCAGCGATGACGATAATCCCTTCATTTCCCTCAAAACCATCCATCTCAATCAAAAGTTGGTTCAAGGTTTGTTCACGTTCGTCATTACCTCCGCCGAGACCGACTCCACGTTGACGTCCAACAGCATCAATTTCATCGATAAAGATGATAGCTGGTGCTGCTTTTTTGGCATCTTCGAAAAGAGAACGAACACGACTAGCTCCAACTCCGACAAACATTTCTACAAAGTCAGAACCTGAGATACTAAAGAATGGAACACCAGCTTCTCCGGCTACTGCCTTAGCAAGCAAAGTTTTACCTGTTCCCGGAGGTCCCTCCAAAAGAACACCTGCTGGAATACGGGCTCCAAGTTTTGTGAATCGTTTTGGATCTTTTAAGAACTCAACAACTTCAACTAGTTCTTGTTTTTCTTCCTCAGCTCCAGCAACATCTGAAAATCTTACTTTAATATCTTCTTTATTTGCAGCTTTAGCCTTGCTACGTCCAAAACTCATTGGGTTACGGCTATTATTTCCTCCCATATTTCCCATCATAGAGAATAGGAAGAAGAAGAGAATACCAAATGGCACAATGGATACAAGAATATTAATCCACATACCACTTGAACTTTCATGCTTAACAGTTACTTCCGATTTATGGTCAGAAGCAAGTTTTTGCAATTCTGATACGGTAGTATCTGAAGGAAGAATAATACTTGAAAATTTCTCTACTGTTATAGCAGAGGGAGAAAAGAACTGGATACCTGTGTCTTCTTTACTTGTTTTAGGATTTTTATAAACACCCGAAACTTCGATAACACTACCATTTGGTTGGTAAGTTAATTCTTTTACATTGTCATCGGTAATTTCTTTTACCAATTCTGTATAATTAATTTGCTCACTTTTCCCTGCAACACTACCTGTGCTAAAATACTGGTAACCTGTAACTAGCAGAAAAATAAGTAATAACCATAGAAAAGGATTTTTAATTAAACCATTATTTTGTTTTTTCATTAAAAATTGTTCCTTCTAATTTGAATACACTTCTTCTTTCAATACTCCAACATAAGGAAGGTTACGATAATTTTCTTTGTAATCTAAACCATAACCTACTACAAACTCATTTGGAATCGTAAAGCAGGTATAGTCAGCTTCAATTTCTACAACACGTCCCTCTGGTTTATCCAACAAGGTGGCAATTTTAACAGAAGCAGCTTCTCTTTCAATAAACATATCTCGTAAATTCTTCAAAGTTTGACCTGTATCGATGATATCCTCTACAAATAGAACATGTCTTCCTTTGATATCTTGAGTCACATCTTGTTTAATATTGATCACACCGCTACTTGCTGTTCCACCATGGTAGCTAGAAACCATCATGAAGTCCATTTCAATATGTGTGTCGATATGTTTGACTAATTCAGCCATAAAAGGAATAGATCCTTTTAAAATCCCGACTAAAATTGGATTTTTTCCTGCATAGTCTTTGGTTAATTGAGCACCTAATTTTTTAGCAGCTTCTGTAATTTCATCGTGTGAAACGAGGATTTTTTTAATATCGTTTTCTAACATTTTTTTACCTATCTATTTTTTCTATATAAAGTACAGTGTTCATTATATCATTTTTCGTGTTTTTACTCAAATTACTGGTCGCAATTCCCAAAATTGAAACAATTTCACCAAATTGCTCAATAATCAGAGTAGATTTTCGCTTTTCCATAGGGATTTTCAAATCGATAAATAGACGTCTGAGTTTTTTTCTATGCCCATTTTGAATCAAAACATCTCCTGTTTTTCGATGACGAATGTGTATGTATGTTTCGCGTGAAACAGGTATTTGTTGAATTGATTTACCTTCTAAAGGAAGGCCAAAGGAAAATGTGTATCCTTGATAAGTAACCTGATTTTGATAGTATAACACAAGTTCATCTTCCTTTTCATCAGCCTGCGGACTGATTTTACAAATCTGAAACTGTTGATACTCTTTTATCAATTCATAGCCATTTTTAAGCAGATGACGATACTGGCTTTTAGATTTTAAAATCTGCCGAACTTCATCAAACTGCGCTTTTGTAAGATTCAAATCTGGAAAACGATTCAGATAAGTTTGAAGTAAAACTCTTTGTGTAGACTCAGAATAAGAAAATAACTGTTGTAAATTTTCCACATCAATATTGTTAGATAATTCAGCTATAGCTAAGTCATAATCTAAAATTTCATTTCCGATACTTAAGATTGCATCTCTAAATCGAGGATTTTCTTTTTCTAATTCTGGTAAATAAGAATTTCGAATACGATTTCGAAAATAATGATTTTTCTTATTTGATGTATCTTCAAAGTGAAAAATTGGTGGAAAGTCTTTTTTATGGAAATGCAAGAAGGGCCGAATAAGTTCTATATCTCCGACCACTTGCTCCTCCTTAATTCCTGATAGGTAGCGCAAACGAGTTCCTCGAATCAAACGCATCAAAATCGTTTCCACCTGGTCATCCGCATGGTGGGCAGTGACTAAGGCTGTCGCACCTGTCTTTTTCATGACCTCTTGAAAAAAATCATAACGAAAATTTCGAGCACGCGCTTCTGAAAATTCTCCTGAAAAATTTCTGACATAAATAGGAAGCCCAGCTTCAACAGCTAACTTCCTTAATTCCTTTTCTTCCCAATCTGATTCTACTCTCTGCTTATGATTGACATGAGCTAGAATCAATTCAATTTCTAACTCTTCTTGATAAGTAGACAATACCTTAAATAGAAACATAGAATCTAATCCACCAGAAAGAGCTAGCACCACTTTAGCATGCTTTTTGAAATATCCCTTCTTGAGAAAATGATTTAAAAAATCTTGTTCCCTCATTTTAGAACCTCATAAACATCCTTGGCTATCTGAGAAATTGTATCATAATCAGAATTTTTAGTGAAAATAGAAAGAATAAATGGAGAATCTGCGTAGACAACACCCGTATCATGCTTAAATTCGTCCGCATCCCCAATTTTATGAGCTACCTTCACAGAAACACCTTTGGCAATTCGCTGATTATCAAAATCTGTTTTAGTCAAAGACTCTAGCACAAATCCATTTTGATTATAAATAGCTTCCATAATCTTCCCGGTCATCTTGGAAGAAATCAATTTTTCTTTTGGATCCCAATCATCTCCCATAATGGCAGACATCTTGGATTTGAATGTGGAATCAGATTGGTTTGAAAGGTAATAACCCAATATATTATGAGCTACATTATCAGATTCTTTAGATACTTTTGTGATTAAATCCTTTAAAGAATATTCTTTATTATCCTCTTTTTTAGGAAGACTACCACTTCCCTCTGGTTTATAAGAACCTGGAAAATCATTAACTGCTGATACGTATTTTACAGTCGTATCTAACTGATACAGACCCTCATTTATTTTTTCTTGCGTATAATAGAGATAAGGGAGCTTTAAAACACTAGCCGCATACATCTTTTCATCTTGATTGATACCTGCTTCTTTTCCAGTAGCCAATTGCTTAACATAAATAGAGAAAGAATCTTTTTGATATTTTTCAGATAACATTTCTTGGACTTTACTCATCCGATTATCTTCTTCAGAAGTTGATTCCTTATCTACCCATCCAGCCTGATCAATATGTAGAAATTCTTTTCCTTCTACAAACATTGTCTTATCGATTGATACCTGCGAATAAGCTGATAAGGATGATTTTACCTCTTTTAAATCATAAGGACTATTATACAGTTTAAAACCTGATTCTAACCATACTTTTTTTATTGTAGGAGTTACCTCTGACTGATCATATAAAAATCGTTTGTCTGCAGCAATAAATTGATTGTTAGACAACTTAAATACTGGAATTCCTTGTTTATTTAAGCGCCACTCGGTTATTTGAAAACTTGTTTTTGGAGTTAATTTTCCAGATTCAACAACTAAATCTTCATTCGCATAGACAGGAACCTCTCCATAAATCATAGGAGAATTTAGCTTTTCTCTAAAATAAATACCAAAGTCAGATTGTGAAAGGTAATAAATTTCTTTCGAAGTATAGACGACTTCTTTTTCTGTGCTAACGACTTTTGAAATGGCCCAAAAACTCGGTAGCAACAAAATAATTAAGAACTTACGCATTCTTCCTTTCCTTTTCTTCTTGTAAACGCAATAATTGATTTTTATCAGCCAACTCTTCCAGCTTTTCATCTGATAAACTCAAAAATTGCTCAATTACGTTTAATAAATTTTCCATTTTATCACCTTTGAAGCAAGTCAGGAATCGTATAAACTATTTCCCTCGATTTAGAATAATAGTACTTCGCTCGTGTATATTTGGCAGCATAATCCTCGTCTTTCAACTTGGTAGCAAATGCTGTCTCCTTATCCTTTTCATCACTCAAAGTTTGATACTGAGTTTGCAAGTCTGCTAATTGCTGACGTCTTTGGAGTAATTGCTGATAGCTCTGCGCTAAATTAAAAGTTGGTAAAATAAATAACAGCATAATCAAAATCAATACCCACCCCATAAAACGATTCCGTTTTTGTCGTTCTTTCATCAGGTAGCGACGACGTTGGTATTCATTTTGGATAAAAGAATTGTTTAATTGTACAATATTCTTAGACATTTTCTTCTACCCGTGTTTCACTGATAATTTCATACATGCCTGCTGCATCTTCTTTTTTTGTACTATCTTTCATCTCTAGTACTTTTACAAGTAGCAACTTATTGCCAAAGCGAATCTCAACTTGGTCATTAACTTTCAAATCCGTTGAACTTTTGGCCAAAATCCCATTCACCTTGATTCTTCCTTTATCTGCTACTTCTTTTGCGACTGTACGACGCTTGATAATTCGTGATACTTTTAAATATTTGTCTAACCTCATCTTTATTACCTCAACTCATTATTGTACCATTTTTATCTATTTTATAGAAGAAAAATATCAAATGGCATTTTCTTCCTTCGACTCTTTTATCTCTAATAAACTTTCTCCAAAAATTATCAGACCTTCTAAAATTTCATAATCTTTCTTATTTCGGACATCAAATACAAGCTCCATTGCTACTTCATTATCAGCTATGGCTGCTTTTAAGTTCGTTGCGGATAAAGCTTTAAAATAATCTTGAGCTAAAAACAGTCGTTGGGTGACTTTTTCAAATTGAACTGTAATCTTATTTTCTTTTCTTTCCACACGTTGAACAAAGATCTTATCCAAGTATGATTTGACCAAACCAATCTCTAAAAGATATGCAACCACATCTGGGTATTCTCCAAAGCGGTCCATCAACTCTTCTTGTAACTCTTCATAATTGACACGGTTGTCAATTTGACGAATTTTCTTGTAAATTTCAATCTTATGTCGTTGATCAGAAATATAAGTATCAGGAAGATAAGCATCAATTTGTAAAATCAATTCGGCATTCCCTTTGGTTCTTGTGTTAGCATTCCCGTTTCGTTTAGCAATAGCTTCCTCTAGCAACTGAGAATACAATTCAAAACCAACAGAATCAATGAAACCAGACTGGGATTTCCCTAAAAGATTTCCTGCTCCACGAATCGAAAGATCTCGCATAGCAATCTTAAATCCGGAGCCCAATTCTGTAAATCCTTTGATTGCTTCTAATCTCTTTTCAGAGACTTCACTGATTGATTTTTCTGGACGATACATGAGATAGGCGTAAGCAATACGATTACTACGTCCAACTCTTCCTCTTAATTGATACAAGGTTGACAAGCCCATATGGTCCGCATTTTCAATAAATAAGGTATTGGCATTTGGAATGTCCACCCCTGTCTCAATAATAGTAGTCGTCACCAAAATATCATACTGACCTTCAATAAAGTCCAATAGAGTATTTTCCAACTGAATTTCACTCATTTGTCCATGAACATAACCAATAGAAGCCTCTGGAATCAACTCCTGTAATTCTGAAACCTTCTGGTCAATCGTGTCAACTTTGTTGTAAAGATAGTAAACTTGACCTCCACGCTCCATTTCACGCAAGACCGCATCACGAATCACACTATCATTCTTTTCTAAAACATAGGTTTGCACTGGATAACGATTAGTCGGCGGAGTTTCAATAACAGACAAATCTCTGATTCCCAGCATAGACATGTGAAGGGTACGAGGAATTGGCGTTGCTGTCAAGGTCAGGACATCTACTTGTTTTTTCAGTTCTTTCAAGGTTTCCTTATGCTTGACACCAAATCGCTGTTCCTCATCAATAATCATCAATCCCAAATCAGAAAACACAACATCTTTTGACAAAACACGATGTGTTCCAATTAAAATATCAACTTGACCCTTTTTCAATTTTTCAAGTGTTTCAGTCTGCTCTTTTTTACTTCTAAAGCGACTCAACACATCAATATTAACTGCAAAATTTTGGAATCGTTCCTTAAAATTTGTATAGTGCTGTTGCGCTAAAACCGTCGTCGGAACTAGAACGACAACCTGCTTGTGATCATTGACTGCCTTAAAGGCTGCACGCATTGCAACTTCAGTCTTACCAAAACCAACATCCCCAACTAAAAGTCGATCCATTGACTGAGAAGCCTGCATATCTCTCTTGATTTCCTCGATACTACGAAGTTGATCATCCGTTTCAACATAAGGGAAAGCATCATCAAAAGCATCTTGCTCTTCATCATCAGCTGAGAAAGCAAAACCCTTCAACTGACTACGCTCAGAATAGAGTTTGATTAAATCGTCTGCTATATCCTCTACCTGATTCTTAACTTTTTGCTTGGCTTTTTTAAAATGACCATCATTTAATTTATTGAGTTTAGGAGCTTTTCCATCACTTGAAACATATTTAGACAGCAAATGAATCTGTTCTACTGGGATAGAAATTTGATCACCATTTTGATATTGAACACTGACATAATCTCGATGAAGCCCCTTGATTTCAATTGTTTCAATTCCTAGATATTGACCAATTCCATGGATATGGTGAACAACGTAGTCCCCTTTTTCAAGTTCATTATAATCTTTTAATCGCTCCGCATTCGAAACATGTTGTCTTCGAAAACGACGTTTTAATTTCTTTTGAAAAATCTCATGCTCAGTAATCAATAAAACCTTCTCATCTACAAAATGAAAACCATGTCTGAGATTGCCCTCGATTAAGTTTACAGATTCTTTACAGATACTTGACTTATCTCTAGAATCCAATTTAATCTGGTATTCCTCTAAAATATCCTCCAATGTTTTACTTCCCATTGAATTGCTAGATTGCAAGATAATAGTGTAGTCCGTTTTTTTATATCGTTCAATTTCTTCTTTTAGAAAAGAAAATTGATTGAAAAATTCCTGCATGGGATATTGATTAAATTGATAAATTGGGTCAAATTTGAGATTTCCTAACCCCTTTTGCAGATTAGAAAAAAAGGTCACTGGGCTTTGTTTTTTATAGATTTGCTCAGTATCAGCAAAATACTGCATCTCAGAAAATGCTTTACTATTCTGTAACTCTTCTGTAAAGTATTGCGCTAATTCTCTTTCAAAGACTTCATACTGATTCATCAATTTCTGATAATCATCAAAGAATATGGGCGTATCTTTTTTAATATAATCAAAGACAGTCCATGATTTCTCATAACACAAAGATAAAAATTTCCGAGAATCTGCATGCGTTTGTTTTTGATGAAAACTTGAAAGAATTTCTTCTAGGTAGGATTTCAGAATCGGTGATAGAGTCTTCGATATTTGCTTTTCTAAAACTGACTGTCCTCGTTGATAATCCTTTTCTCTTAAAATCATATCGCTAGCTGGAAAGATAGTGAGTTCTGTCTGATTTTCTTTCGATAATTGTGTTTCGACTTCAAATGACCTGATACCATCTACTTCATCACCAAAAAACTCAATTCGGCAAGGTTCTAACTGAGATATTTCAAAAATATCTAAAATATCTCCTCGAAGACTAAATTCTCCTTGAGTTTGTACTTGTGTAACCTTTCGATAGCCGATTTCTTTTAACTGATGGATAAGTGCGTTTTGATCATATTCTTCACCCACTGATATTTTTACAATACTATCTTTAAATACATTGGGAGAAGGTAAAAACAATCGACTTGCTGCAATATTACAAACTAAGATCCCTTTCCTAGACGGATCAGTCAAAAAACGCAAGGCTTCAACCCGTGAGATGATTTTTTCTTGTGAAGACATCAAAAACTCAACCATAGGGGAATCATCCACCAAAAATGGATAGACCAATTCCTCACCTAAGATAGAAATAAGATCACTAATAAGCCCTTCTGCCTCTCCATATGTTGATGTCAGTAACACAATCTTATCTTCTTTCTTCAAACTACTAGCGATTGCTAAAGCTTTTGTAGAAGTTGACAAGCCTAACATTAATTGTCTTTTTTTATCTGTTAAATTTTGATGCCATTTTTTAATCTGATCATTTTCTGAGAATAAATCTAATAAGGTCGCCATTTATCCGTTATACCTCTGCATCGTTTTTTCAAAATTTTTCTCTTGTAAATAGTGATTTACAGCATCGTCAACTTTGTCAATAGACTGTAAAATACCAATATAATCATCCTTGTCAAAGGTACTCAAAACATGGTTAACAACTGACATACCATTTTTAGGTCTTCCAATTCCAATTTTAACACGATTAAAGGTCTGGGTTCCAATATGTTGAATAATAGACTTGATACCATTATGACCACCTGCTGAACCTTTTGCTCTTAAACGAATTTTCCCAACTTCCATGTCAAGATCATCATAAATGATGAGTAAATCTTCAATATCCAAACCATAGTAAGTCAATAAAGCATGAACAGCTTTTCCACTTTCATTCATAAAGGTCGTTGGTTTGACAAGATAAATTTTTTCTCCATTTATGAAAAAAGATGCTAGGTCAGCTTGAAATATCTTATCGTGTGTAAAAGTGACATTCTGTTTCTTCGCTAGTTGATCAATCAACATAAAACCAACATTATGTTTGGTTTCAAAATATTTATCTCCTGGATTTCCCAAGCCTACAAGTAATTTGGTCATTTATTTTCCTTTCAAAAGCCAAAAGGGTTGGAATTTTTTCCAACCTAATTGACACCGTTTATTAATTTTTTAGACATTGAAGCGGAATTCCATGATATCGCCATCTTGAACGATATATTCTTTTCCTTCTTCACGCAAGCGTCCAGCTTCTTTTACAGCCTTTTCAGATCCGTATTTCACTAGATCCTCATATGACATGGTTACTGCACGGATAAAGCCTTTTTCAAAGTCTGAGTGGATAATACCAGCTGCTTGAGGAGCCTTCATACCACGTTTGAAGGTCCAAGCTCGAACTTCTTTTTCACCAGCTGTGAAGTAAGTTCCCAGTCCAAGCAAGTGGTAAGCTGCACGCGTCAACTTATCTACACCTGATTCTGTCAACCCAAGAGCTTCAAGAAACTCTTGCTTGTCTTCTTCGTCTAACTCAGAAATTTCTTCCTCAGCACGCGCAGAAATAACGACTACTTCCGCATTTTCTGTCGCTGCAAATTCACGAATTTGTTTAACATAGTCGATAGAGTCAGGTTCTGAAACCACATCCTCATCCACATTCGCTACATAAAGAACTGGTTTTGTTGTCAAAAGGAATAGTCCTTTGACAACCTTTTGTTCTTCATCTGTAAATTCGATTGTACGAGCTGATTTCCCATCTTCAAGGACTGGTTTAATCTTTTGAAGAACATTAAATTCTGCTACTGATTCTTTATCTTTTTGCGTACGTGCCATCTTTTCTACACGCGCATAGCGCTTATTAACTGATTCTAAGTCAGCAAGAATCAACTCTAGGTTAATAGTATCAATATCTGCCAGTGGATCCACAAAAGCATCTTCACGTCCTTGCTCGCGCATGACATTTTCATCATCAAAAGCACGAACTACATGAACAATCGCATCTACTTCACGGATATTAGCCAAGAATTTATTCCCTAGCCCTTCTCCTTTTGAAGCTCCTTTTACAATTCCTGCGATATCTGTAAATTCAAATGTTGTTGGAACTGTCTTTTTAGGAGTAATCATTTCAGTCAATTTTTGTAGGCGTTCATCTGGAACCTCAACCATTCCAACATTTGGATCAATCGTCGCAAATGGATAGTTTGCAGCCTCTGCTCCTGCTTTTGTAATTGCATTAAATAGTGTTGATTTACCAACGTTTGGCAAACCAACGATACCTGCTGTTAAAGCCATATTTTCTCATTCTCCGTTTTCATTTCAATCCCTAATATTATAACACAAAAAGGGAAAACTTGCTAACCCTCTAACTAAGGGTTTTCAGTCAATAATTTTATTCATTTTTCGATCAAAATCATAGCGTCCCATCATGACAACATGGTCACAATTACTGCATTTGATTTTGATATCTGCCCCTACACGTGTAATTTCCCAACGATTTGCTTTTTTACCAGTTGACTTGATAGTACAAGCATGTGGTTTTTTCATCTCAACAAAATTTCCAACTTGATACATACTACTCTCCTTTTCTTTTTCGATTATATCATAAAAGAGGCGAGCCAAGCTCAACCTCTTTTACTTATTTCACTTAATTTGTACGAACTGGTGTAATGAGCTGCATGAAGTCCTCATCAGTGTCTGCTGGCACAAGAGTAAATGGACGAACAGCTGAGATAAAGCTAATGGTCACCTTTTCGCTATTCAAAGCTTTAAGGGAATCAATCAAGTAAGTTGGGTTGAAACTAATAGTCAAATCTTCACCAGTCACCTGATCAGTATCGATTTCTTCGTTTACTTTACCAACTTCTGGAGAGTGAACATGGGCGCTAACAACCCCATCTTTAATTTCAAGCTTCACAGTACCATTTTGAGTCGCACTTGATAAAAGGCGAGCACGTTCCATTGACTGACGTAAGTTTACCACATCAAAAGTAATTGTAGTGTTAAAATCTGTTGGAATCAAGCGATCTGTATCAGGATAGTTACCTTCTAACAAACGAGTATAGAAGCTAATATTTTCACTTCTAAAGAGGATTTGATTGTTAGCAAAGAAAATCTCCACAGTTTCAATATCATCTGTAAATACCGCTGAAAATTCGCGTAGAGAACGGCTAGGAATGACAACATCAAAATCATCACTATTTTTTTCGAGAGTCAATTTTTTCTGGCTTAGACGATGAGAGTCTGTTGCAACTGTTTTTAGATCTTTATGCTGACTCAATACAAAATGAACACCTGTTAAAATTGGACGACTTTCTTGTGTACTTGCAGCAAAAGCTGTTTCATTGATAATTTTCTTGAGTAATTTTGTTTCAAGAACCAAAGGAGTGCTTGCTGAAATTTCTTGGATTCGTGGGTACTGTTCGCTATTTTTTCCTTTTAGGGTAATTTCTGATTTGCCACTGGTTAAAACAATTTGATTTTGTTCAATTTCTTTAAAATCAAGAGTCACATCAGGTAGACTAGATACCACATTGATGAAGAAAGAAGCTTCAAGAAGGATCGAACCTAAAGAAGTAATTAATAGACCAGCATCTTCATTTTTTTGAGAAATAAAATTTTCAATTGAAATTTGAACATTTGAACCAATTAAAGTAACACCTTCATTGGTCACATCAATTTTGACAGTTGATAAAATAGGAATGGCATTTTTAGAACTAATAGCTCTCTTAGTAATATTTAATGCTTGTAGAAATAAATTTTTATTAATTGAAAAATGAATCATGGATTCTCCTTTATTTATTTTTAGTATTAGAAGGATAATAGTAATAATAGAGTCTGTGAAATCTGTGGAAAACAGACTTAAAGTAAGTCATATCAAGATTTTTAGCTTGTTTAAAAAATGTGGATAAAAAAGATAAAAAAGCGAAAGTTATCCACAAGTTATTTTATTTTCTTTTTGATTGATTCAATTTCTAAACGTAAATTATCGTCTTCATCAATCAAAGATTTAATTTTTGCATGGGCATGAATGACTGTTGTATGATCTTTTCCTCCAAATTCCTTCCCAATTTTTGGAAGACTATTATCTGTCAGTTCTCTAGATAAATACATGGCTACTTGACGAGCCAAAACAATATTTTGAAGGCGTCTGCTTCCCTTCATTTCTTTGACGCTAACACCATAAAAGTTACCAACTTCATTTTGGATTTTGTCAATTGGGATGACGAGCATTTGGCTAACATCTTGTTTGCGAGCTCTAATAGCTTCTGCAGCAATATCAATAGTGATATCCTTGATTTTTTTTACTCTGGCAATTAAAGTGATGTCGTTGATAGCTCCTTCAAGATCTCGAACATTTGAATCAAATTGCCCAGCTAGGTATTCTAGAGTATCACTTTGGAAATTGTAGCCTAAATGTTCCGTTTTACTTTGTAAAATGGCAATACGTGTTTCAAAGTCAGGGGGTGTGATAGTTTGTGTCAATCCCCAACTAAATCGCGTGACAAGCCTCTCCTCGAGCCCTTCTAGATGTTTTGGACTGCGATCACTCGTTAGGACAATCTGTTTTTGCTTGTCATGAAGGGCATTAAAGGTATTGAAAAATTCTTCCTGAGTTGCGACTTTTTTTCCGCTGAGTGACTGGATATCATCGATTAACAAAAGATCAAGACTGCGGTAGGTCTTTTTAAACTTTTCCATTTCTCCAAGTCTTAGGTGGTCAAGAAAGTCATTAATAAAACTTTCAGCAGGGATATATTTAACACGCGCATTCGGAATATTTTTTAGAATTTCATTTCCAATAGCGTTTAATAAGTGAGTCTTACCAAGCCCAGGTCCTCCATAGATAAAAAGAGGGTTATAGGTCAGAGCCAAATCTTCAGAGACAGCCAAAGCGGCTGATACAGCCCAAACATTTCCATCCCCTTGGATAAAATTATCAAAGGTATACTTTTCTTTTAACCCAGTATCCGAATAAGGAATAGATGCTAACTTTGGACTATAGTCATAAAGAGTTGAATTTGTAGCTTCTTCAACTTGTGAGATAGTCGTGTCTTGAGGTTTTGTGAAAATATAGTGGGGAGTTATTTCAGCATCATAAATCTCAAAACCAGCTACTACAATAATATCTTTTAGTTGTTTTTCCCAGACCATTTCCATTTCAGATCGAGGTAAAAATATAGTGGCAACATTGTCCTCTACCTTGATGAGTTCAGCTTGAATAGCATAGAAATCATACATGGATCGAGTCAGTCTTTCTTGCGCAAATTCTAAGATACGATTCCAAAATTGTTTTTCTTTCAATCCGTTCTCCTCCTTTACTACTTGTTTAAAAGTTTAATGCTAGACTTATTTTACCATAGATAGTAAGAATTTTCCACAAGCTGTGAAAAATAATCCACAATGTTATCAAGTTTTATCCACAGGTTGGGGATAAGATTAAAAACTATTGATTTATTGAGCTTTTTATCGAAAAAAATAGTGGATAACCTTGTGAGATAAAAAAATAAAAGAACAGCCTTATTTCAGGCTGTTGATAATTCTACTATATTCTTCTTGATTTGAAAAAGAAATAATGATTTTTCCACTATCTTGTTTAGACAGTTTGATTTCTACATCTAATCCGAGTAGTTTTTTTAACTGTTCTTCTTCATTTTGTATGAAATGATCAGTTTTTTGCTGTTTCTTTTGTTTTTTATCTGTCAGAAGAGCTTCTAACTTTCTTACAGAAATGTCTTCTTCTATAATTCGTTGAAAGAAATAGTCTTGTTGTTCCTTATTCAACCCAACGAGAGAACGCGCATGGGCTTGTGATAGTTTGCCATTTTCTACTTCTGATAGGATGGCATCTGGCAAGGAAAGCAAACGAATCGAGTTACTGATATAAGGACGAGACTTCCCCATTTTATCTGCAATTTCAGCATGGGTAAAACCTTTCTCTACAAGAGATTCATAGGCGCGTGCTTCTTCTATTGGATTCAAATTTTCTCTCTGTAAATTTTCAATGATGGACTGGACCATCATCTCTTGGTCTGAAAGTTGTTTAACAACAGCTGGGATAGACTTTAGACCAGCTAAAAGTGAAGCACGATAGCGTCTCTCTCCTGCAAGGATTTCATAACCAATAACAGGAGATTGACGAACAATAATCGGTTGAATGACCCCATTTTCTTTGATAGACTGTGCTAGTTCATCTAGTTTTTCTCTATCAAATTCTTTTCGAGGTTGATAGGGATTTTTTTGTATATCCGTGATAGAAATCATTTCAAATTTTTCCATGATTCTACACTAACACATCTTTTCTCTTATGTAAAGTTTTCTTTACATAGATGTCAATTAAGATTCTAAATCCCCTGAACTCTTGTCAAGTTTAATAGATGTAGTTTCTTCTTTACCGTTACGATAGTAAGTGATCTTAATGGTGTCTCCGATAGAATGATTGTAAAGAGCACTTTGTAAGTCTGTTGATGAAGCAATCTCTTTATCATCTACTTTTGTAATAACGTCGTATTTTTCAAGGTGACCATTGGCAGGCATATTACTTTGTACAGAACGAACAACTACACCAGATGTTACACTGCTTGGAATATTAAGTCTTCTAATATCACTTGTATTAATATTTGAGAGATTGACCATTTGGATGCCCAAAGCTGGACGCGTCACTTTTCCGTTCTTTTCTAATTGTTCAATAATATTGATAGCATCATTTGCAGGAATTGCGAAACCAAGACCTTCTACAGATGTGCCTCCATTTGTGGCAATTTTACTTGAGGTAATTCCGATAACCTGTCCTTGAATATTGATTAGTGGACCGCCAGAGTTACCTGGGTTAATAGCAGTATCAGTTTGGATGGCTTTTGTAGAAATGGCTTGTCCATCTTCAGATTTTAAGGACACATTTCGATTGAGACTAGATACAATACCCTGAGTGACAGTATTAGCATATTCAGAACCTAGCGGGCTACCAATAGCAATAGCAGTTTCTCCTACGGTTAACTTACTAGAATCACCAAACTCAGCTACTGTTGTCACTTTTTCTGAAGAGATTTTGACGACAGCAATATCAGAGAAAGTGTCGGCTCCAACAATTTCTCCAGGTACTTTAGTTCCATCTGATAAGCGAATATCTACTTTACTAGCACCATTTATAACGTGATTATTGGTTACAATGTAAGCTTCTTTGTCATTCTTTTTATAAATAACCCCAGATCCTTCACTAGAGATTTGCTGAGAATCTGTGTCAGTATCATCATTGCCAAATACGCTATTTTGTCTGTTTGCCGAATAAGTGATAACAGAAACAACAGCATCTTTTACTTTATTAACAGCCTGTGTTGTTGAATTTTCGTTTTTATAGGCAGTCTGTGTAATAGTGCTATTGTTGTTAGAGCTATTGACACCACTTTTTTGAGTTAGTTGAGTTATTGAAAAACTACCCAAGGCTCCACTAAAAAAGCTAATGACGATAACGACTAATAATTGAAACCATTTTTTATAAAATGTTTTTAGATGTTTCATATTTGCCTCCATATGTTTGAAATTACTGAAAGTATAAACTGACTAGCTTAATTATAACTTAAAAATAAAAGTTTTTCACAGATTGTGGATAACTTTCAAAAATCTGTGGTTTTCTCAGTTAAAATTAACCTTTTATTTTGTGAATAAGATGTGAAAAAATAGAGAATATGTTAGAATAGAGTCATGAAAATTAAAGTTGTAACAGTTGGAAAACTGAAAGAAAAGTATTTAAAAGATGGTATTGCAGAGTATTCAAAACGAATTTCTCGATTTGCTAAGCTTGAAATGATTGAGCTAGCAGATGAAAAAACACCAGATAAGGCCAGTGAGTCAGAAAATCAAAAGATTTTAGAAATAGAAGGTCAGAGAATTTTATCAAAAGTTGGCGACCGTGATTTTGTTATTGCGTTAGCTATTGAAGGGAAAACTTTCTCTTCAGAAGAATTTAGTAAGCAGTTAGAAGAAGCTTCTATAAAAGGATTTTCTACTCTTACCTTTATTATTGGAGGGAGTCTGGGGTTAGCTCAGGATGTAAAAAAGAGAGCTAATCTTTCTGTCAGTTTTGGCCGTCTAACCTTGCCCCATCAGTTAATGAGACTAGTCCTTGCTGAACAAATCTATCGGGCTTTTACGATTCAGCAGGGATCACCCTACCATAAATAGAAAATTGACTTTTAATTGAATTTTTGGTAGAATGATTGTGTTAGGTCTCATAGCTCAGCTGGATAGAGCATTCGCCTTCTAAGCGAACGGTCGCAGGTTCGAATCCTGCTGGGATCAATATAGTAGCAAAGCTGGGAATTTTCCCGGCTTTTTTCTTAAAAAAGTACACTTGGGGAGAAAAAAATGACAGTTGAGAGAATTTTATCTAAAATGAAATTCCATTTTGTATAATGGTTTTTGTAAGTTAGCTTACAAGAAAAAAACATTTTAGGAGATTTTATTATGAAAAACACAGTTAAATTGGAACAGTTTGTAGACTTGAAGGAAAAAGACTTGCAAAAGATTAAAGGTGGGGAAAGTAGACTGCCAAAAATCCGATTTGATTTTATTTTCCCACGAAAAAAGTAATGAAGTAAGGGGAAAGAGTAATGAATTTATTTGGATTTGGGATAGTTATTGTTTATTTTTTGATTATTAGTCATAGTTACCGTTTAATTTGTAAAGGTCAAATAAATAGAAAAGAACTATACGTTTTTGGTGCTTATATATTACTAACAGAAATAGTTCTTGATTTTCCCTCATATCTTCTACATTTAGATGAGATAGGGATTGCAAGATTTTTATTTCCTTTGGGATTATATTCCTATTTTCGATGGATTAAACAGTACGAGAGGGATAGAGGACTATTCCTAAGTTTACTACTATCTCTTTTATATGAGAGCACTCATAACTTTCTGTCCGTAACTTTATCCTCTATAACAGGAGACAATTTTGTTTCACAATATCATGACCCATTCTTTTTTGTTGTAACGGTGTTGACCTATTTTGTTGTCTTAAAAATCATTCATTATTTCCATTTGGAACTATCCTATTTTGACAAGGACTACCTCTATCCTTTCTTGACAAAAGTATTTTTTGCTTTACTATTGCTACATATTGTATCTTTCGTTTCAGATATGGTAAGTACGATTAAACATTTGAATAGTTTTGGAAGTATTTTATCATCTATTGTCTTTATTTCTCTCCTTTTGACCTTCTTTGCAATGAATTCTCATAAAGTTCAAATGGAGAAAGAGATTGCGTTGAAGCAGAAGAAATTTGAACAGAAACATTTACAGAATTATACAGATGAAATTGTTGGATTGTATAATGAAATTCGTGGTTTTCGACATGACTATGCTGGGATGCTTGTCAGTATGCAGATGGCAATTGACAGTGGTAATTTACAGGAAATTTACAGAGTTTACAATGAAGTTTTGGTCAAAGCCAATCATAAATTGCGTTCAGATAAGTATACTTACTTTGATTTGAACAACATAGAAGATTCAGCTTTACGAAGTTTGGTTGCTCAGTCAATTGTCTATGCTCGAAATAATGGTGTAGAGTTTACACTGGAAGTAAAAGATACGATTACCCAGCTCCCAATCGAACTGTTGGATTTAGTTCGTATCATGAGTGTTTTATTGAACAATGCTGTCGAAGGATCGGCTGATAGTTATAAAAAACAGATGGAAGTAGCAGTTATTAAGATGGAAACTGAAACAGTTATTGTGATTCAGAATTCATGTAAAATGACGATGACTCCTTCAGGAGATCTATTTGCATTAGGATTCTCTACTAAGGGAAGAAATCGCGGAGTCGGATTAAATAATGTAAAAGAACTACTAGATAAGTACAACAACATCATTTTAGAAACAGAGATGGAAGGCAGTACATTTAGACAAATTATTAGATTTAAGAGGGAATTTGAATGAAAGTTTTAATTTTAGAAGATGTTATTGAACATCAAGTGAGACTAGAAAGAATATTGGATGAAATTTCGAAAGAATCGAATATTCCAATATCATACAAGACGACAGGAAAAGTTCGTGAATTTGAAGAATACATTGAAAACGATGAAGTAAACCAGCTTTATTTCCTAGATATCGATATTCATGGAATTGAGAAAAAAGGATTTGAGGTTGCTCAGCTCATTCGTCATTACAATCCTTACGCTATTATCGTCTTTATCACCAGTCGATCAGAGTTTGCGACTCTAACTTATAAATACCAGGTATCAGCCCTAGATTTTGTTGATAAGGATATTAATGATGAGTTATTTAAGAAGAGAATTGAGCAAAATATCTTCTACACGAAGAGTATGTTACTTGAAAATGAAGATGTTGTAGATTATTTTGACTACAATTATAAGGGCAATGATTTAAAAATTCCTTACCATGATATTTTGTATATTGAAACGACAGGAGTCTCTCATAAATTGCGCATTATTGGTAAGAATTTTGCCAAAGAGTTTTACGGTACCATGACAGATATTCAGGAAAAGGATAAACATACCCAGCGATTTTATTCTCCTCATAAGTCATTTTTGGTAAATATAGGCAATATTAGAGAAATTGACCGAAAGAATCTAGAAGTTGTTTTCTATGAAGACCATCGCTGTCCTATTTCAAGGTTAAAAATTAGAAAGTTAAAAGATATTTTAGAGAAAAAATCTCAAAAGTGATTGACAATTAGTAAGAAATTGATATAATGGTTATATCTGCTACAGATAGAAGGTCCGTTGGTCAAGGGGTTAAGACACCGCCTTTTCACGGCGGTAACACGGGTTCGAATCCCGTACGGACTATTTTATCCGCCATAGCTCAGTTGGTAGTAGCGCATGACTGTTAATCATGATGTCGTAGGTTCGAGTCCTACTGGCGGAGTATAGATAAAAGGGAACACAACTGTGTTCCTCTTTTTGTATCAATTTGTATCACCAAGCATTTTCATAAGGAAGTCTGTTATTTCTTGAGGACTTTCTTTTTTTCCGTGTGCAATCCAAGTTTGACAGACACCAAAAAGTGCATGAGTTAGATAGATGCTACTATATTCTAATTCAGTGGTATTAAGATTCAGTTGCATAAATCGCTTTTGTAAATCTGTACTGAGCATGATATGAAGTTTATTTCGTAAGAAATTTTGGATTTCTTTGGTCCCATTTTCAGAAAGAAGGGCAGCCAGAAGTGGTTCTGACTCTAGATATTCAAATACTTCTAAAATAGCATCTCTTTTGTGATGAGCATGTTTTTGAAAAATATATTCAAATGTATGAAATAGCTTGCTTTGATAGTGCTCAATCATATCATACTTATCCTTATAGTGAGTATAGAAGCTGGAACGACTAATTCCGGCTTTTTCTGCTAACTTGACAGTAGAAATTTGATCGAATGGTTGTTCTATCAGTAGTTGTACCATAGCATTTTCAATAGTTCGCTTTGTTTTTAAGCGTTTGTTACTTTCTTGCATATTTCCTCCTTGTAAACAAATTAGACTATATGTCTAAAAATGGATTTTTTATCTTGTAATTTAGATTTTTTATTGTATAATCTATTATATCAAAATTTTAGACAATATGTTTAAAAAAGGAGAAACTATGTTTAAAGAATGGAAAGCAATTTTAAAAAAACCAACCTTTATTATTGTCATGATAGGTATTTCTCTTATTCCAGCTCTGTACAATATCATATTTTTGTCATCAATGTGGGATCCATATGGGCAATTGCCTGACTTACCTGTGGCAGTTGTCAATAATGATAAAAAGGCTTCCTATAATGGTAGTAATATGGCAATAGGAAAAGACATGGTGTCCAATTTAAAAGAAAATAAAACCTTGGATTTTCATTTCGTGGATGAAGATGAAGGAAAGAAGGGATTGGAAGATGGCGATTACTATATGGTAGTGACTTTACCCAGTGATTTATCTGAAAAAGCATCTTCTATTTTAACGGATCATCCAGAGCAAATGCAAATCGATTATCAGACTTCAAGTGGTCATAGCTTTATTGCCAGCAAGATGAGCGATTCTGCGATGACACAATTAAAGCAGAGTGTTTCAACCAATGTAACCGAGACCTATACTAAAGCTTTATTCAACAAAATGGTCGATTTAAAGGATGGTATGAGTCAAGCAGCTTCTGGTAGTGAAAAATTAACTGATGGAGCGAATCAGTTAGTGACAGGAAGTCAAACATTAACTACTAACCTACACTCTTTAGCAGCTTCAAGTTTAACATTTTCAAATGGAACGGAGCAGTTTACTAAAGGATTATCTTCATATGTCTCTGGTGTTGAACAACTTCATCTTGGCTTAGGGAATTTTAATAGTGGTTTAGTTACATATACTGGTGCAGTGAGTCAATTAGATAGGGGATTAGGTCAATTATCTTCTAAAAGTCCTGAATTAGTAGGAGGAATCAATCAATTATCTTCTAAAAGTCCTGAATTAGTAGGAGGAATCAATCAATTATCTTCTAAAAGTCCTGAATTAGTAAGAGGAATCAATCAATTATATACTGGTGTAGAATCCTATACTGGCGGTGTTTCTCAGCTTAATGCAGGTCTTACTCAATTTTCATCTGGTGTTAGTGCCTATACAAATGGAGTGGGAAATCTTGCAACAGGTGCGAGTCAGTTATCTAATCAATCAGCTACCCTTCGAATGGGTGTGGAGCAATTAAGTGAAGGGATTCAACAACTTTCTAGTAAGTTAGATGCTTCGTCTGGGCAAAAAGATCAAATTAATCAATTATCTTCTGGTCTGAATCAGTTAAATCAAGTTATTCAAAATATTGATGTTGGAGATACAAAACAGTTAGATTCTGTTTTATCAAGTATAGTATCTCTTTCTAATCAAATGCTAGTAAGTACTCAGTCTGAAAAAGCAACTACATTAGCCAATATTCAATCAACAGCAGCTTATCAATCCTTGACAAGTGAGCAACAAGCTGAGATAAGTGCTTCTGTATCTCAAAATTCGACTGATAGTATTCAATCGGCTCAGTCAATTATAGCTTTAGTACAAGGTTTACAGGGAAGTTTAGAAAACTTACAAAATCAATCTTCAAATCTTTCGACGTTAAAAAATCAAGCTAATCAAGTATTACCGCTTGCTTCTACTTCTTTGACAGGATTGTCAAGTGGATTAACAGAGATACAAGGAGCTGTTACTAGCAAATTAGTTCCTGCCAGTCAGTCAATTGCATCAGGTGTAAAGGCATATACTACAGGTGTTGATAAAGTTTCTCAGGGTTCAAGTCAACTAAGTGAAAAAAATTCCACCTTGACAGGTAGTTTGGATCAACTAGTTTCAGGCTCAAACACCTTGACACAAAAATCTTCTAGCTTGACAGCAGGAGTTGGTCAATTAGCTAAAAAAACTCCAGAATTAGTATCAGGTATTGAAAAATTAGCTAAAAAAACTCCAGAATTAGTATCAGGTATTGAAAAATTAGCTAAAAAAACTCCAGAATTAGTATCAGGTATTGAAAAATTATCAACTGGCTCCAATCAATTGAATCGAAAGAGTCAAGAATTAATAGCAGGAGTTGATAAATTACAATCAGGATCAGGTCAATTAGCAGACAAATCCAGTCAGTTACTTTCAGGTGCTTCTCAATTAGAGAATGGAGCTAATAAATTGGCAGATGGATCTTGGAAACTTGCAGAAGGTGGAACAAAGTTAACTTCTGGTTTGGAAGATTTACAGACAGGAGTTGCTTCTTTAGGACAAGGACTAGGTAATGCTAGTGATCAACTCAAATCAGCATCTACGGAATCTCAAAATGCAGAGATTTTGTCAAATCCACTCAATCTTTCAAAAACAGACAATGATCAAGTTCCTGTAAATGGGATTGCTATGGCTCCCTATATGATATCAGTTGCTCTTTTTGTTGCAGCAATATCAACGAATATGATCTTTGCGAAGTTGCCTTCAGGACGTCATCCAGAGAGCCGTTGGGCTTGGTTGAAATCTCGAGCTGAAATAAATGGTATTATAGCTGTTTTAGCAGGGATTTTGGTATATGGAGGAGTTCATCTTATTGGTCTAACAGCAAATCATGAAATGAGAACCTTGTTCTTAATTATTATCGCAAGCTTAACATTTATGTCTATGGTAACTGCATTAACAACATGGAATAGCCGTATAGGAGCTTTCTTCTCTCTTATTTTGCTTTTATTACAGTTAGCATCAAGTGCCGGTACTTATCCACTTGCCTTGACAAATGATTTCTTTAGAGCTATTAGTCCTTGGTTACCAATGAGTTATTCAGTTTCGGGATTGCGACAAACAATCTCTATGATAGGAAATATTCATCATCAAGTCATTTTCCTTGCTGTGATATTAGCCCTATTTACTGGTTTAGGTATGCTAGCCTATCGACCTAAGAAAATGGAAGAAGATTAAAAAAATCGACCAACTGGTCGATTTTTTATGTCTTAGATGACTTTCGTTTGTGATTATAGATTCCAAATAGAAAAAGAGAAGTAAAGGAACAGATTGCTCCAATAACAAAACCATTGGGAATAAAGGAAAGTGTAATAGTTCCTTTTCCCTTAGGAACGTCAACTTTCATAAAGCCAGTTTGAGCTTGTTTAATTTCTATTTTCTTCCCATCTTGGTAGGCAGACCAGCCTTTGTCATAAGGAATGGTGAAGAAAATGGACGTATCTTGTTTAACATCATATCCAGTAAAGACCTTGTTTTTAGAAGTTGATACTGTGACAGGTTGTTCTTTAATTTTTTGAATTGCCTCGGTGAAAGTTTTGGTATCTAAACGGTAGAAGGTAGGAGATTCAAATGATACTTGTGAATTTCCAGGGAAACTAACATTGATATTGAAAGTTTTTTTCTCTTTTGTATAGCCTAGATTAAAGAAGGAGAAGACATTATCAGTTGTAAAAGTTTTCTTTTCTCCATTTACAAGGATGTCGACCTTCTTTTGTTTGTCATTAGAAAAGTGAAGGTTTGTGAAAGAAAGATAAACTTGGCTGTTTTCTGGCACTTCAATTTGATATTGGATTGCTGCATCCTCATTTGAAGAACTTATAACACTAATCAAATCATCAGTATTCTCTGCTTTTTCATAGGGTATTGGAGAAAAATAATCAAAATTGACGTCAGCAAGTTGATTTAAAAATGAGGCCTGATTATCCAAGGTATGTTCATTAAACTTGACATCATTGTAAACAGATTGACTAGCAAAGGCAATCGGGAGAGAGAATTGATTTTCATATAGGGTAAGATTATCTTTTTGATAGATATCTTGGAAACCATACTTATCAATAGGACTGTCTGAGATATTGTACTGGATACCAAATAAACTATCAGCCAAAATACTATTATTGGCATAACGGAGATTGAGATTAGTCCCAGAGGATTTAAAACCAAGTTTATCTAAAGTAGAGCTTGCTGAACGATTTCGAACAGATGAAAATTGAGAGATTCCATTGTAGTTAAATTTCATACTATCATTTCCTGTCTGAGTCTCTAGTTTCTCAGTACGAGTAAATGAATTCCCAATATATGTTGAGAAAGATTCCATAGCTGGGATATCTCGATTATATGAACTTCGAGAAGCAAATCCCCATTCCTTAGCAATTCCGTCTATTTGAGCTGAAGCATTTAAACTCATTTCAACCATTATAAATAAAGAGATTAGAATGGCAAATAGATTTACAGAGATAAACTTTTTGATGACTGCAAGGAGTAAAAGCGAATAGACAACCAAAAATTCAAGAGTAAGCAGAATATTCAAATCTGTTAAAAAAGAATAATGTGATTTTAGATAGATGGTAGCTAAAAATCCTGTTACTACAAGAAAAAGCGAAAATAAAAAGTTCCAGATTTTAAGTTCTTTCAGACGATTTAAGGCTTCCGCTGCTGTGTAAATTAACAAGGTAGAGAAAATCCAAGCATAGCGATGTAAAAACATATTTGGAGTATGCATGCCTTGCCAAAATAAATCAAGAGTTTCAATATAAAAGCTTGTAATTAGAAATGTAAAGAAGATTGCATAGATAAGTTTCACGTGAAACTTAATGGATGTCAGTGTAAAAAATAAAATGGTCAAAATAAAGGGAAGCAGTCCAACAAAAATCATTGGGATGGCCCCATACTTTGTTGTGTCAAAGGAACCAATGAATTGCTTAGCAAAGAGATCAAGATACCAGCTACTTTCAGTTTGAAACTTTGTAACTTCAGTTAATTTTTCCCCATGTGTCTGTAAATCAAACAGAGTGGGAAGAGTCATAATCAAACTAGCCATACCAGCTAAAACGGAGGTGATTATGAAATCAAGAAAAGATGATTTTCGAGTTTTAAAGTCCCATGAAATTTGACAGAGATACCAGAAAATAAGAAACAATGCTGTCATATAGCCAAAATAATAGTTTTGGATAAATAAGATTGACAGACTTGTAAAGTATAATGAGGATTTCTTTTCAGTTATAAGTAGGTGTAAACCAGTTATAATTAAAGGAATCAAGATAAAAACATCCAGCCAGGTTTTTATCTCTAGTTGACTAACAGTGAAACTCATCAGAGCATAGGAAGTAGATAAGGCTAGTTTTAAAGATTTCGGAATATTTTTAAATAATCTATTTAGACTAAAGAGGGTTGACAGACCAATCAATCCAAATTTTAAGAGAGTTGTCAGATAGACAGCATCTGGCATATTCGACAGATTAAAAAAGTAAACTAGTGGTGAAAGGAAACTACCCAAGTAATAACTAGATAGGGCATAGAAATTTAATCCGAGGCCACTTGTAAAGGTGTAAAACAGACTACCATTTCCATGTAGGATATTTCGTAAAGCTATATCAAAAATAACGTATTGATGAAAGCCATCTCCTAATAGTGGGGATGTATCGCTATTCCAGTAGATACCTTGAGATAGATATACTCCTGTCATAATGACTACGGGAATGATGAAAGAAACAAAATAGGTCCAATATGTTTTAAAAAATAATTTCATGTTACCTCATAAAATGTTAGAAAACTCAGCTGGTTAACCCAACTGAGTTTTGAAGTTTTATTTAGTCTTTCCAAAGTTCTTTAACTTTTGCTTGTACTTCTTCATTTTCTAGGAATTCATCATAGGTTTCATCGATACGATCGATGACGCCATTTTTAGACAAGACAATAATATGGTTAGCCAAAGTTTGAATAAACTCGTGGTCATGACTGGCAAAGATGATTGATTCTTTAAAGTTTTTCAATCCATCATTCAAGCTTGAGATAGATTCCAAGTCCAAGTGATTGGTTGGATCATCGAGGACAAGGACATTTGATTTCAAGAGCATGAGTTTTGAAAGCATGACACGGACTTTTTCTCCCCCTGACAAGACGTTGACAGGTTTGTTAACCTCATCTCCAGAGAAGAGCATACGACCAAGGAAACCGCGTAGGAAAGTATTGTCATCTTCTTCTTTACTTGCGAATTGACGCAACCAGTCAAGGATTGATTCTCCCCCTGCAAAATCAGCTGAGTTATCTTTTGGCAGGTAAGATTGACTAGTTGTAACTCCCCACTTGACAGTTCCTTCATAGTCAATATCTCCCATGATTGCACGAATTAATGCAGTCGTTTGGATATCATTTTGTCCAATAAGAGCTGTCTTATCACCTGGACGCAAGATACAGCTGATATTATCTAAAATAGTCTCACCATCAATCTTTACAGTTAGATTTTCTACTGTCAAGAGATCATTACCAATCTCACGTTCTGCTTTAAAGTTGATAAATGGATATTTACGACTAGATGGCACAATCTCTTCTAATTCAATCTTATCAAGCATTTTCTTACGTGATGTTGCTTGTCTTGATTTAGAAGCATTGGCAGAGAAACGAGCAACGAATTCTTGCAATTGCTTAATTTTTTCTTCTGCTTTGGCATTACGGTCGGCTAGCAATTTAGCAGCAAGCTCAGAAGATTCTTTCCAGAAGTCATAGTTTCCGACATAGAGTTTGATTTTTCCAAAGTCAAGGTCGGCCATGTGGGTACATACTTTATTCAAGAAGTGGCGGTCATGAGATACTACGATAACTGTATTATCAAAGTCAATCAAGAAGTCTTCTAGCCAAGTAATAGATTGGATATCCAAACCGTTAGTAGGCTCGTCCAAAAGAAGAACATCTGGTTTACCAAAAAGTGCTTTGGCGAGGAGAACCTTCACTTTCTCACCATTGGCCAATTCGCTCATATTTTGGTAGTGCAATTCTTCTGGAATGTTTAGGTTTTGAAGTAGTTGAGAGGCTTCACTTTCTGCTTCCCAGCCTCCAAGCTCGGCAAACTCTCCTTCAAGTTCAGCAGCACGGACTCCGTCCTCATCTGAGAAATCTTCCTTCATGTAGATAGCATCTTTTTCCTTCATGATGCTATAAAGTTTTTCATTTCCCATGATAACGACATCAATAGCACGTTCATCTTCATAGTCAAAGTGATTTTGACGAAGAACAGAGAGACGCTCATCTGGACCAAGAGAGATGTGACCAGTAGTAGGTTCGATATCTCCAGCTAAAATTTTTAAAAAGGTTGATTTTCCGGCACCATTAGCACCGATTAATCCATAAGTATTTCCTTCTGTAAATTTGATATTGACATCATCAAAAAGTTTGCGATCACTAAAACGTAGTGAAACATCAGATACTGTAAGCAATGTTTTTCTCCTATATATGTAATATATTTATTCTACTAGAAAATACGGAAATATTCAAATTTTTATCTGTTAATTTTGTGTAAATTACATTTACAGTACACTTTACACAAAACCGTGAATAGCAAGGTTGATTTATTTTGATAAATTGCGGTTATTTCATTAAAAAAATGCTATAATTGAAGGGACTATATCGAAGGAGAACAAAATGACTAAACCCATTATTTTAACAGGAGACCGTCCAACAGGAAAATTGCATATTGGACATTATGTTGGAAGTCTCAAAAATCGAGTATTATTACAGGAAGAGGATAAGTATGACATGTTTGTGTTCTTGGCTGACCAACAAGCCTTGACAGATCATGCCAAAGATCCTCAAACCATTGTAGAGTCTATTGGAAATGTGGCTTTGGATTACCTTGCAGTTGGATTGGATCCGAGTAAATCAACTATCTTTATTCAAAGCCAAATTCCAGAATTAGCTGAGTTGTCTATGTATTATATGAATTTGGTGTCATTAGCACGTTTGGAGCGAAATCCCACAGTAAAAACAGAGATTTCTCAGAAAGGGTTTGGAGAAAGCATTCCGACAGGATTCTTGGTCTATCCAATCGCTCAAGCAGCTGACATTACTGCTTTCAAAGCTAATTATGTTCCTGTTGGGACAGATCAGAAACCAATGATTGAGCAAACTCGCGAGATTGTTCGTTCTTTTAACAATGCATATAACTGTGATGTCTTGGTAGAACCGGAAGGTATTTATCCAGAAAATGAAAGAGCAGGTCGTTTGCCTGGTTTAGATGGAAATGCTAAAATGTCTAAATCACTCAATAATGGTATTTATTTAGCTGATGATGCGGATACTTTGCGTAAAAAAGTAATGAGTATGTATACAGATCCAGATCATATCCGCGTTGAGGATCCAGGTAAAATTGAAGGAAATATGGTTTTCCATTATCTAGATGTTTTTGGTCGTCCAGAAGATGCTCAAGAAATTGCTGAAATGAAAGAACATTATCAACGAGGTGGTCTTGGTGATGTGAAAACCAAACGTTATTTACTTGAAATATTAGAACGTGAACTTGGTCCTATTCGTGAGCGCCGTATTGAATTTACTAAGGATATGGGAGAAGTTTATAATATGCTTCAAAAAGGTAGTGAAAGAGCGCGTGAAGTTGCAGGTCAAACCCTATCTGAGGTTAAAGGAGCAATGGGACTTCATTACTTTAACTAAGTTTATTTTTACAAGAAACTATCATTTCTATCAGAAAGAAAGGATAGTTTTTTATTTACCCCTGTAACATTTGACAAATTTTTATAGAATGGTATGATAGATACAATATAAAAAGAGTCAAGCTCAAAAATAAAGAAAAGAGGAAACTTCGAATGTCTAATTGGGACACTAAATTTTTGAAAAAAGGTTTTACCTTTGATGATGTATTGCTTATTCCAGCTGAAAGTCATGTGTTGCCTAACGATGCAGATTTAACAACTAAATTGGCAGATAATTTGACTTTAAATATCCCAATTATTACCGCTGCTATGGACACAGTAACAGAGAGTCAAATGGCCATTGCTATTGCTCGTGCAGGTGGTCTCGGAGTTATCCATAAAAATATGTCAATTGCTCAACAAGCAGACGAGGTTCGCAAGGTAAAACGTTCTGAAAATGGAGTTATTATTGATCCATTCTTCTTGACGCCTGAACATACAATTGCTGAAGCAGATGAGCTTATGGGACGTTACCGCATCAGTGGTGTTCCAGTTGTTGAAACACTTGAAAATCGTAAATTGGTTGGTATTTTGACAAACCGAGATCTTCGTTTTATTTCAGATTATAACCAACCAATCTCAAACCATATGACTAGTGAAAATCTTGTGACTGCTCCTGTGGGTACAGACCTTGCAACAGCTGAGAGTATTCTTCAAGAACACCGTATTGAAAAACTTCCGTTGGTAGATGAAGAAGGCCGTCTTTCTGGTTTGATTACTATCAAAGATATTGAAAAAGTTATTGAGTTTCCAAATGCGGCTAAAGATGAGTTTGGTCGTCTCTTAGTTGCAGGTGCAGTAGGTGTTACTTCAGATACCTTTGAACGTGCAGAGGCACTTTTTGAGGCAGGGGCGGATGCGATTGTTATTGATACTGCACATGGTCATTCTGCAGGTGTCTTGCGTAAAATTGCTGAGATTCGTGCTCACTTCCCAGATCGTACTTTGATTGCTGGAAATATTGCAACTGCTGAAGGTGCACGTGCCCTTTATGAAGCAGGTGTAGATGTTGTCAAGGTTGGTATTGGACCAGGTTCTATCTGTACTACTCGTGTGATTGCTGGTGTTGGTGTTCCACAAGTAACAGCTATCTATGATGCTGCAGCCGTTGCGCGTGAATATGGCAAAACGATCATTGCTGACGGTGGAATCAAGTATTCTGGAGATATTGTAAAAGCCCTTGCTGCAGGTGGAAATGCTGTTATGCTTGGATCAATGTTTGCTGGAACTGATGAAGCTCCAGGTGAAACTGAAATCTTCCAAGGACGTAAGTTCAAGACTTACCGTGGTATGGGATCAATCGCAGCAATGAAGAAAGGTTCAAGCGATCGTTACTTCCAAGGTTCTGTCAATGAAGCAAATAAACTTGTTCCAGAAGGAATTGAAGGTCGTGTTGCTTATAAAGGAGCGGCAGCTGATATTGTCTTTCAAATGATTGGTGGTATTCGCTCTGGTATGGGTTACTGTGGTGCAGCTAACCTTAAAGAGTTGCATGATAATGCTCAATTTATTGAAATGTCCGGTGCTGGTTTGAAAGAAAGCCACCCTCATGATGTACAAATTACTAATGAGGCACCAAATTATTCTATGTAAAAGAAATGAAAAGAACTCCTGCGAAAACAGGAGTTCTTTTACATTGTTGTCAAGTTTCGTTTACAAAAACTTTACCATCTTGAATAGCAAAAATACTTAGATTTTCTGGTAGATTTTGAAGATGATCTAAGCTTGTTGTTGTAATAAAGGTTTGGGTTGACTGAGAAATCGTTTCTAATAATTTTAGTTGTCTGGTATTGTCAAGTTCGCTCATAACATCGTCAAGTAGCAATATTGGAGATTCTGTAGTAATACTTTCCATTAATTCGATTTCTGCCAATTTTATCGATAGGACGAGACTACGATGTTGACCTTGACTTCCAAAACTAGCATCCATCCCATTTATATAAAAAGAAATATCATCTCGATGAGGACCAACATCAGTATTCTTTTTAAATAAATCTCTAGACCTACTTTTTTCTAAAGCAATTTTGAAAGATTCTGATAAGTCTTCTTTGTCAGTTATCTTGACAGAAGATTGATAGGATATTGACAACTCTTCAATCTGATTAGAAAGTTCAAAATGTTTCTTACGACCAAATGCTTCTAGTTTTTTTATGAAATCTAAGCGGTGATTCATTACACGACATCCATAATCAATTAGCTGATCATCCAACACAGAAAGGAAGGTTTCATCTATTTTTTGAGCTGATTTTAGATAAGTATTTCTTTGTTTTAGGATGTGATTATAATTGGTTAAGTCAGATAGATAGATTGGCTTAATTTGTCCAAGCTCCATATCAATAAATTTTCGTCGAACTGAAGGTGCTCCTTTAATTAGTTGTAAATCTTCAGGAGCAAATAATACAACATTCATGTGTCCTACATAATCTGAAAGGCGTGCCTGTTTTAAATGATTAACTTTTGTCACACGGCCTTTTTGTGTTAGTTCTATTTCTAGGGGAATGGATCCAATTTTTTTCTGAACGAGACCTGAAAGATGAAGTTGTTCCTCATCAAAATGAATGAGATTTTTATCTGTTCGAGTTCGATGACTACGCGTTAAGGCTAAAAAATAGATAGCCTCTAGCATATTTGTTTTTCCTTGTGCATTACGTCCCAAAAAGACATTCAATTTAGGATTAAAGTCTATTTTCGTCTCTTTGTAATTACGAAAAGTTTTGAGAGATAGATGTTGTAGCCACATGATTATCTACCAGGGAATCGTGGAGCTTGTTTGCTTTTGGGTAATGAAGTAGGTTTGGATTTGTCTTTTTTAACTCCCTTATTCATCTCCTTTACAAGTTTAGCGATCCGTTCTTTTTCAACTTTATCAGCTTGGTATTCATCTTGTTCTTCAGAAGTAGGTTGTGTCAACAAGATGTCAATATTCATGTCAGGGATGTCAATTTTATCACCAATGCGAAGTTTTTTACCACGACGACTTTCTAACTCCCCATTAAAGTAAACAGAATGTTCAGAGAGAAAGGATTTGATAGCTCCTCCGCTATGTGTAATTCCAAGTTCTTTGAGTAGTGCTTGGAGGGTAATAAATTCTTCAAATAATTTGTATTCCATAATTCACCTCAATCTTTGGTATTATACCATATTTTCCTAAAAATGGTGAGAGAAACAGGGAGAAATGTAAGCGATTTTTATTTCAAAAGTGTTACAGGGAACAAGAAAATTTCAGGTTTTCGTGATATAATAGAAGTCTGTATATAAGGAGGTAAATCATGGAGTTAGTGCATGGAATTTCAACACATTTTATCCAATCAAAGAAGTTTAAAACGAACAAAATCACCGTGCGTTTTACCGCTCCATTATCTCTTGATACGATTGCAGGTCGCATGTTGAGTGCGAGTATGCTAGAGACTGCTAACCAGCTGTACCCTACTTCTCAAAATTTGAGGAGACACTTGGCTAGTCTATATGGTACAGATATGTCAATCAATTGTTTTAGAAGAGGGCAAAGTCATATTGTAGAATTGACATTTACTTATGTTCGTGATGAGTTTTTAAGTAAGAAAAATGTGCTAACTTCTCAGGTTTTGGAACTAGTAAAAGAAACTCTTTTTTCACCCGTGATAGTTGATAATGGATTTGATCCAGCCTTATTTGAAATTGAGAAAAAGCAATTGCTAGCAAGTTTAGCAGCTGATATGGATGATTCTTTTTATTTTGCACATAAAGAATTAGATAAATTATTTTTTCATGATGAACGTCTCCAATTGGAGTATAGTGATTTACGAAATCGTATTTTAGCTGAAACTCCACAAAGTTCTTATTCTTGTTTCCAAGAATTTTTGGGCAATGATCGAATAGATTTCTTTTTCCTGGGTGATTTTAATGAGGTTGAAATTCAAAATGTATTAGAATCATTTGGTTTTAAAGGTCGAGAAGGTAATGTAAAGATTCAGTATTGTCAACCTTATTCCAATATCCTTCAGGAAGGAATGGTTAGGAAAAATGTGGGACAGTCTATTTTAGAGTTGGGCTATCATTGTTCTGCTGAATATGGTGATGAGCAACATTTACCCATGATTGTAATGAATGGTTTACTTGGTGGATTTGCTCACTCTAAGCTCTTTACAAATGTTCGTGAAAATGCTGGGTTAGCTTATACCATTTCAAGTCAGCTTGATTTATTTAGTGGATTTTTAAGGATGTATGCTGGTATTGATCGAGAAAATCGGAACCAGGCTCGAAAAATGATGAATAATCAACTGCTTGATTTAAAAAAAGGTCATTTTACAGACTTGGAGTTAGAGCAGACCAAGGAAATGATTCGTCGGTCTTTGTTACTTTCTCAAGATAATCAATCTTCATTAATTGAACGTGCTTATCAAAATGCCTTACTTGGAAAATCTTCAGCAGACTTTAAAAGTTGGATTGAAAAGCTTGAACAAATTGACAAAGATGCTATTTGTAGAGCAGCTAATAATGTGAAGTTACAAGCAATTTACTTTATGGAAGGAATAGAATGACAAAGGTTGTTTTTGAAGAAAAATACTATCCAGCTGTAAAAGAAATGGTTTATCGAACTCGTTTGGCAAACGGATTGACAGTAGCTCTTCTACCTAAAAAGGAATTTAAAGAGGTTTACGCGAGTGTAACTGTACAGTTTGGCTCGGTAGATACGCTTGTCACAGAAGTTGACGGAGATGTAAAACAATATCCTGCGGGAATTGCTCATTTTCTTGAACATAAATTATTTGAGAGAGAAGATTCTAGCGATTTGATGTCAGCTTTTACGAGTCTAGGTGCAGATAGTAATGCCTTTACAAGCTTTACAAAAACAAGCTATCTTTTTTCAGCAACGGATCATTTTTTAGAAAATTTAGAGTTACTTGATGAATTGGTAACATCAGCACATTTTACTGAATATTCCATTTTAAGAGAGCAGGATATTATTCAGCAAGAACGAGAAATGTATCAAGATGACCCAGATTCGTGTTTATTCTTTTCAACTTTAGCGAATTTGTATCCTGGTACACCTTTAGCAACTGATATAGTTGGAAGTGAGGAGTCCATTTCTCAAATTAATCTAACTAATTTGCAAGAAAATTTTACAAGATTTTACAAACCTGTAAACATGTCTCTGTTTTTAGTTGGTAATTTTGATGTGGATCAAGTACAGGACTATTTTGAAAGAAAAGAACTGAAAGATTTAGATGTTCAGGAAGTAGTAAGAGAAAAAATTGTTTTACAGGCTGTAAAGCAAACAGACAGTATGAGAATGGAAGTATCTTCTCCTAAACTAGCGATTGGGATTAGAGGTAAGCGAAAAGTTGCTGAAGCGGATTGCTATCGACATCATATTTTATTAAAATTATTGTTTGCAATGATGTTTGGTTGGACTTCGGATCGTTTTCAAAAGTTATATGAATCAGGTAAAATAGATGCTTCCTTATCTCTTGAAATTGAAGTAACAAGTCGTTTTCATTTTGTTATGTTGACAATGGATACGAAAGAGCCAGTTGCTTTATCTCATCAGTTTAGGAAGGCTATTCGTAATTTTACAAAGGATTTGGATATTACAGAGGATCATTTAGATATTATCAAAAGAGAGATGTTTGGAGAATTTTTCAGTAGCATGAACTCTCTTGAATTTATTGCAACGCAATATGATGCTTTTGAACATGGTGAGACAATTTTTGATTTACCAAAGATTTTACAGGAAATTACTTTAGAGGATGTCCTTGAAGCAGGGCATCACTTAATAGATGAAGGGGATATAGTTGATTTTACAATATTCCCATCGTAGTAACCTATCATAATAGACACTAGAAAGAAGGGATGACAAGTATGAGGAAAAAAACAATTGGTGAGGTTTTACGATTAGCTAGAATCAATCAGGGATTGAGTTTAGATGAATTGCAGAAAAAGACAGAAATCCAGTTAGATATGTTGGAAGCAATGGAAGCAGACGATTTCGATCAACTTCCAAGTCCTTTTTACACGCGTTCTTTCTTGAAAAAATATGCATGGGCTGTTGAGTTAGATGATCAAATTGTTTTGGATGCTTATGATTCGGGGAGTATGATTACTTATGAGGAAGTAGATGTTGATGAAGATGAGTTGACAGGTCGTAGACGTTCAAGTAAGAAAAAGAAGAAAAAAACATCCTTTTTACCTTTATTTTATTTTATCCTTTTTGCTTTATCGATTTTAATTTTTGTGACCTATTATGTTTGGAACTATATTCAAACTCAACCAGAGGGGCCTTCTCTTTCTAATTACAGTGTGGTTCAATCAACAAGTTCAATAAGTTCAACTAGCTCTGTTCCTCACTCCTCAAGTAGTAGTTCATCTAGCAGTTCTTCTAGTATAGAATCAGCTATAAGTGTATCAGGCGAAGGAAATCATGTAGAAATCGCTTATAAGACAAGTAAGGAAACAGTTAAATTGCAATTGGCAGTTTCAGATGTTACAAGTTGGGTCAGCGTTTCAGAAAGCGAACTTGAGGGCGGTGTAACCTTATCGCCAGAGAAGAAAAGTGCGGAAACAACAGTTGCAACTAAAAGTCCTGTAACAATTACGTTAGGTGTTGTAAAAGGCGTTGCTTTGACAGTAGATAATCAGACTGTTGATTTATCGAAATTAACAGCTCAGACTGGACAAATCACTGTAACCTTTACTAAAAATTAAGGAAAAACGAATGAAAAAAGAACAAATTCCCAATCTCTTAACAATAGGTCGAATTCTCTTTATACCTATTTTTATCTTTATTTTAACGATAGGAAATTCGGTAGAGAGTCATATAGTGGCAGCTATTATCTTTGCTGTTGCCAGTATTACCGACTATTTAGACGGATATTTAGCTCGTAAATGGAATGTGGTCAGTAATTTTGGTAAATTTGCAGATCCTATGGCGGATAAGTTACTAGTTATGTCGGCTTTTATTATGTTGATTGAGCTAGGTATGGCTCCAGCTTGGATTGTTGCAGTGATCATCTGTCGTGAGTTAGCTGTGACAGGTTTAAGGCTTTTATTGGTTGAAACTGGTGGAACGGTTTTAGCAGCGGCAATGCCTGGAAAAATTAAAACTTTCAGTCAGATGTTTGCCATTATTTTCTTGCTATTACATTGGACTTTGCTTGGTCAAGTTCTACTTTATGTAGCCTTATTTTTCACTATCTACTCTGGCTATGATTATTTCAAGGGTAGTGCCTATGTATTTAAAGGGACATTTGGTTCGAAATGAAATCAGTAATTGATGTAAAAAATCTTTCTTTTCGCTATAAGGAAAGTCAGGAATATTACGATGTGAAGGATATTACGTTTCACGTGAAACGTGGAGAATGGCTTTCGATTGTAGGGCATAATGGTAGTGGTAAATCAACGACAGTACGGTTAATTGATGGCTTACTGGAAGCAGAATCCGGAGAGATTGTAATTGATGGCCAACGGCTGACTGAGGAAAATGTTTGGAGTATACGTCGTCAAATCGGTATGGTTTTTCAAAATCCAGATAATCAATTTGTTGGAGCGACTGTTGAAGATGATGTTGCCTTTGGTTTGGAAAATCAAGGACTTTCTCGTCAAGAAATGAAAAAGAGAGTGGAAGAAGCTCTGGATTTGGTTGGCATGTTAGACTTAAAAAAGAGAGAGCCAGCGCGTCTATCAGGTGGCCAAAAGCAACGTGTGGCTATTGCAGGTGTTGTAGCCCTAAGACCAGCTATTTTAATCCTAGATGAAGCAACGAGTATGTTGGATCCTGAGGGACGTAGAGAACTGATTGAGACAGTAAAAGCAATTCGAAAAGACTATGATATGACCGTCATTTCCATTACCCATGATTTGGAAGAAGTCGCCATGAGTGATCGCGTATTGGTCATGAAAAGAGGGGAAATTGAATCAACTAGTAGTCCAAGAGATCTTTTCTCTCGAAATGATTTAGATCAAATTGGATTAGACGATCCTTTTGCCAATCAATTAAAACATTCTTTGAGCCAGAATGGCTATGATTTGCCTGAAAATTATTTGACAGAAAGTGAGCTAGAGGATAAGCTATGGGAATTGCTCTAGAAAATGTGAGTTTTACATATCAAGAAGGTACTCCCTTAGCTTCAACAGCTTTGTCGGATGTTTCTTTAACGATTGAAGATGGTTCTTATACGGCTTTAATTGGCCACACAGGTAGTGGCAAATCAACCATTTTACAACTTTTAAACGGTTTATTGGTGCCAAGTCAAGGAAGCGTGCAGGTTTTTGATACCTTAATCACTTCGACGTCTAAAAATAAAGATATTCGTCAAATTAGAAAACAGGTTGGCTTGGTATTTCAGTTTGCTGAAAATCAGATCTTTGAAGAAACAGTTTTGAAGGATGTTGCTTTTGGACCGCAAAATTTTGGAGTTTCTGAAGAAGATGCGGAGAAGATTGCGCGTGAGAAACTGGCTCTGGTTGGAATTGATGAATCGCTTTTTAATCGCAGTCCGTTTGAGTTGTCAGGTGGACAAATGAGACGTGTAGCCATTGCAGGCATACTTGCCATGGAGCCAGCTATATTAGTCTTAGATGAACCTACAGCAGGCCTAGATCCCTTGGGGAGAAAAGAGTTGATGAATTTGTTCAAAAAACTCCACCAGTCAGGGATGACTATTGTCTTAGTCACGCATTTGATGGATGATGTTGCTGAATATGCGAATCAAGTCTATGTGATGGAAAAGGGACGTTTAGTTAAGGGTGGCAAACCGAGTGATGTCTTTCAAGATGTTGTCTTTATGGAAGAAGTGCAGCTGGGAGTACCTAAGATTACAGCATTTTGTAAACGATTGGCTGATAGAGGCGTGTCATTTAAACGATTACCGATTAAGATAGAGGAGTTCAAGGAGTCGCTAAATGGATAGTATGATTTTGGGGCGTTATATCCCAGGGGATTCGATTGTTCACCGATTGGATCCACGTAGTAAATTACTGGCTATGATGCTACTGATTTTGATCGTTTTTTGGGCTAATAATCCCTTGACGAATTTGATTCTTTTTATAGCGACAGGGATATTTATTGCCTTGTCAGGAGTATCTCTTTCATTTTTTGTTCAGGGCTTGAAATCTATGTTTTTCTTGATTGCCTTCACAACTATTTTTCAACTGTTTTTCATTTCTAGTGGGAATGTTTTATTTGAGTTTTCGTTTGTGAGAATCACGGATTATGCTTTGCAACAAGCTGGAATTATTTTTTGTCGCTTTGTATTGATTATTTTCTTTTCAACTTTGTTAACCTTAACGACCATGCCCTTAAGTTTGGCCTCAGCTGTCGAAGCTTTGTTAGCGCCTTTAAAACGTGTGAGAGTTCCAGTTCATGAAATTGGATTGATGCTGTCCATGAGTCTACGTTTTGTCCCAACATTGATGGATGATACGACGCGGATTATGAATGCGCAGAAAGCGCGTGGAGTGGATTTTGGAGAAGGAAGTATTGTTCAAAAAGTAAAGGCTATGATTCCTATTTTGATTCCTCTTTTTGCGACAAGTTTAAAACGTGCAGATTCCTTGGCTATCGCCATGGAAGCGCGTGGTTATCAGGGTGGGAAAGGCAGAAGTCAATACCGACAATTGAAATGGACTCGAAAAGATACGCTAGCAATCCTTGTTATTCTCGTACTTGGTTGTTGTTTATTTTTCTTAAAATCTTAGTAGATTTCAGAAATTGATAAAAAGTTACTGTAACAGTTTTTGATATAAAGGTAGGGATATGAACCGTTTTAAAAAATCAAAATATGTCATTATTGTTTTTGTCACTGTTCTGCTTGTCTCAGCTCTCTTAGAGACGACTTATTCAAGCGCAATTGTGACAAAATTAGGAGATGGAATCTCATTGGTTGATAGGGTTGTGCAAAAACCTTTTCAGTGGTTTGATTCTGTCAAATCAGATTTGGCACATTTGACACGAACATATAATGAAAATGAAAGTTTGAAGAAACAAATTTACCAGTTAGAAGTTAAATCGAATGAGGCGGAAAGTTTAAAGACAGAAAATGAACAATTGCGCCAATTGCTTGATATGAAGTCTAAATTGCAAGCCACAAAGACTTTAGCAGCAGATGTTATTATGCGTTCTCCGGTATCTTGGAAACAGGAATTGACCCTGGATGCAGGCAAATCAAAAGGGGCTTCTGAGAACATGTTAGCTATTGCAAATGGTGGTTTGATTGGGAGCGTTTCAAAAGTAGAGGAGAACTCTACCATGGTCAACCTTCTAACAAATACGGAAAATGCTGATAAGATTTCTGTTAAAATTCAACATGGTTCTACTACAATTTATGGAATTATTGTTGGCTACGACAAGGAAAATGAAGTTCTTAAAATTAGCCAATTAAATAGCAATAGCGATATTAGTACAGGTGATAAGGTGACAACGGGTGGATTAGGAAACTTTAACGTTGCGGATATTCCTGTTGGTGAAGTGGTTGCCACAACGCATAGTACAGACTATTTGACACGAGAAGTAACTGTTAAATTGAGTGCAGATACTCATAATGTGGATGTGATAGAATTAGTGGGGAATTCATAATGAGACAGTTAAAGCGGGTTGGAGTGTTTTTATTGCTTCCTTTCTTGGTTCTAATTGACGCCCATATTAGCCAGCTTCTGGGCTCATTTTTCCCCCATGTACATTTGGCTAGTCATTTTCTTTTTCTATTTCTCTTATTTGAGACGATCGAAGTATCAGAGTATCTCTACCTAGTCTATTGTTTTGTGATAGGCTTGGTTTACGATATTTACTTTTTCCATCTAATAGGGATTGCAACTCTCTTATTTATCTTATTGGGAGCGTTTCTTCATAAATTGAATAGTGTTATTTTGTTGAATCGTTGGACAAGAATCTTGGCTATGATTGTTATGAGTTTTCTATTTGATATGGGAGCTTATCTCTTTGCATTAGTGGTAGGTTTAACTGTAGATAGTCTGCCGATTTTTATCGTTTATAGCCTAGTACCATCCATGATTTTAAATCTTGTGTGGATGCTTATTTTTCAGTTTATTTTTGAAAAATATTATCTATGAGAAAGAAACAAAAATGTAACAAAGGCGTAATATTCATTAGGCCTTTTTTTGGTATACTAGTATTGTCTTTAAAAGAAGGAGTATCTACGTAATATGAAGAAAAAAATCTTAGCGTCACTTTTATTAAGTACAGTAATGGTTTCTCAAGTAGCTGTTTTAACAACTGCGCATGCAGAAACGACTGATGACAAAATTGCTGCTCAAGATAATAAAATTAGTAACTTAACAGCACAACAACAAGAAGCCCAAAAACAAGTTGACCAAATTCAGGAGCAAGTATCAGCTATCCAAGCTGAGCAATCTAACTTGCAAGCTGAAAATGATAGATTACAAGCAGAATCCAAAAAACTTGAGAGTGAGATTACAGAACTTTCTAAAAACATTGTATCTCGCAATGATTCTTTGGAAAAACAAGCTCGCAGTGCTCAAACAAATGGAGCTGCAACTAGCTACATCAATACAATTGTAAACTCAAAATCAATTACAGAAGCTATTTCACGTGTTGCTGCAATGAGTGAAATCGTATCTGCAAACAACAAGATGTTGGAACAACAAAAAGCAGATAAACAAGCTATTTCTGAAAAACAAGTAGCAAATAATGATGCAATTAATACAGTTATTGCAAATCAACAGAAATTGTCTGATGATGCACAAGCTCTAACAACGAAACAAGCTGAGTTGAAGGCTGCAGAATTAAATCTTGCTGCTGAAAAAGCGACAGCAGAAGATGAAAAAGTAAGTTTGCTAGAGAAAAAAGCAGAAGCAGAAGCGGCAGCAAAAGCAGCAGCAGAGGCAGAAGCAGCTTACAAGGCAAAACAAGTAAGTCAACAACAAACAGTTGTTGCTTCTGGAAATACGACTTTTGCAGCACAGGTTCAAGCTGTAGCTTCTTCGGAATCAACAACATATACTCCTGTGGCAGTCAAACAACGCCCAACATACAGTACAAATGCTTCAAGTTATCCAATTGGAGAATGTACATGGGGAGTTAAAACATTAGCACCTTGGGCTGGAGACTATTGGGGTAATGGAGCACAGTGGGCTACAAGTGCAGCTGCTGCAGGATTCCGTACAGGTTCGACACCTCAAGTTGGTGCGATTGCATGTTGGAATGATGGTGGATATGGACACGTAGCGGTAGTCACTGCTGTAGAATCAACAACACGTATCCAAGTGTCAGAATCAAATTATGCTGGTAATCGCACGCTTGGAAATCATCGTGGGTGGTTCAATCCGACAACTACGTCGTCAGGTTTTGTAACATATATTTATGCAGATTAATTAGAAAAGGAGACTTAATAGAGTCTCTTTTTTTAGTGGCGATAGTCTCTCTAAAAAAATTCTTAAAAAACTTGAAAATATTGAAAAAGTATGGTAAAATGAAACTTGTCGTGTGAACGATAATACTCATTCTTGATGAATTGTGAGACAGTTGCCCTTGGGTCGTTTTGCGAGTTGAAGTCAAGAAGAGGAAAAAAACAAAAAGGAGAAATACTCATGGCAGTAATTTCAATGAAACAACTTCTTGAGGCTGGTGTACACTTTGGTCACCAAACTCGTCGCTGGAACCCTAAGATGGCTAAATACATCTTTACAGAGCGTAACGGAATCCACGTTATCGACTTGCAACAAACTGTAAAATACGCTGACCAAGCATACGACTTCATGCGTGATGCAGCAGCTAACGATGCAGTTGTATTGTTCGTTGGTACTAAGAAACAAGCGGCTGATGCAGTTGCTGAAGAAGCAGTACGTTCAGGTCAATACTTCATCAACCATCGTTGGTTGGGTGGAACTCTTACAAACTGGGGAACAATCCAAAAACGTATCGCTCGTTTGAAAGAAATCAAACGTATGGAAGAAGATGGAACTTTCGAAGTTCTTCCTAAAAAAGAAGTTGCACTTCTTAACAAACAACGTGCACGTCTTGAAAAATTCTTGGGTGGTATCGAAGATATGCCTCGTATTCCAGATGTGATGTATGTAGTTGACCCACATAAAGAGCAAATCGCTGTTAAAGAAGCTAAAAAATTGGGAATCCCAGTTGTAGCGATGGTTGACACAAACACTGATCCAGATGATATCGATGTAATCATCCCAGCTAACGATGACGCTATCCGCGCTGTTAAATTGATTACAGCTAAATTGGCTGACGCTATCATCGAAGGACGTCAAGGTGAAGATGCAGCAGTTGAAGCAGAATTTGCAGCTTCAGAAGCTCAAGCAGATTCAATCGAAGAAATCGTTGAAGTCGTAGAAGGCGACAACGCTTAATTCATATAAATAGTAATTACCTAGGAGGGCGGGGCTTAGCCCGGCTCTCCTATTTTTAAAAAATATAGGAGAATCAAAATGGCAGAAATTACAGCTAAACTTGTAAAAGAGTTGCGTGAAAAATCTGGTGCCGGTGTTATGGACGCTAAAAAAGCGCTTGTAGAAACAGACGGTGATATCGAAAAAGCGATTGAATTGCTTCGTGAAAAAGGTATGGCTAAGGCAGCTAAGAAAGCTGACCGTGTTGCTGCAGAAGGTTTGACTGGTGTTTATGTTAACGGTAATGTTGCAGCAGTTATTGAAGTAAACGCTGAAACTGACTTCGTTGCGAAAAACGCTCAATTCGTTGAATTGGTAAATACTACAGCTAAAGTTATTGCTGAAGGAAAACCTGCTAACAATGAAGAAGCTCTTGCTTTGACAATGCCTTCAGGTGAAACTCTTGAAGCTGCATACGTATCTGCAACAGCAACTATCGGAGAAAAAATCTCATTCCGTCGCTTTGCATTGATTGAAAAAACAGATGCACAACACTTTGGAGCATACCAACATAACGGTGGACGTATCGGTGTTATTTCAGTTGTTGAAGGTGGAGACGAAGCTCTTGCTAAACAATTGTCAATGCACATCGCAGCGATGAAACCAACAGTTCTTTCTTACAAAGAATTGGATGAGCAATTCGTTAAAGATGAGTTGGCACAATTGAACCACGTTATCGACCAAGACAACGAAAGCCGTGCAATGGTTAACAAACCAGCTCTTCCACATTTGAAGTATGGATCAAAAGCTCAATTGACTGATGAAGTAATTGCGCAAGCTGAAGCTGACATCAAAGCTGAATTGGCTGCAGAAGGTAAACCAGAAAAAATCTGGGACAAAATCATCCCAGGTAAAATGGATCGCTTCATGCTTGATAACACTAAAGTTGACCAAGCTTACACACTTCTTGCACAAGTTTACATCATGGATGACAGCAAGACAGTTGAAGCATACCTTGAATCAGTTAACGCTTCAGTAGTTGAGTTCGCTCGCTTTGAAGTTGGTGAAGGTATTGAAAAAGCTGCAAATGACTTTGAAGCTGAAGTTGCAGCTACAATGGCAGCAGCCTTGAATAACTAATTATAGAAGAGTCTGAGATAAAATAGTTCTCAAACACAAAAAAGCTAGAGATTTCCAATTGTGGAACTCTAGCTTTTTAATTTTTAGTCGTTTTCTTATTGTATTTTAGGAGGTTGTTGGCCATAAGTACCAATCCCATGTCAATTCTCACTTGATGCTTACCTCTCAGTTTACATCTCTTGTAACCCAAACAAGCCTTTATCTGTCCAAAGACTTTTCTATGCAGTCAATTTTTCAGGATAAAAACAAAAAGCCCTATAATAAGGGCTAAATGTATTTAGGAGACTACACTTCAAATTCATAGAGTGCTGTAGAGAGATAACGTTCACCGTTATCTGGTGCTAGAGCAAGGACTTTCTTACCTGTACCTAATTTCTTAGCAACTTCAATTGCTCCATAGATAGCTGCAGCTGAAGAAATCCCTACAAGGAAACCTTCTTTTCCACCAATTTCACGACCGAGTGCGAGAGCATCGTCTGATGTTACACGAACGATACCATCATAAGCCTTTGTATCTAGTGTATCAGGAATAAATCCAGCTGATATACCTTGAATTTTGTGAGGACCAGGTTTTTCACCAGATAGAATAGCAGATTCATCTGCTTCTACTGCATAAACTTGAATGTTTGAATTTGCTGCTTTGAGTGCATGAGAAACACCAGAAATTGTTCCACCAGTACCAACTCCAGCAACAAAGGCATCTAATCCATCTTTACCGAAAGCAGCTAGTATCTCAGCTCCTGTTGTTCTTTCGTGTACTTCTGGATTTGCTGGATTGTCGAATTGAAGAGGAAGGAAACCATCACGTTCAGCAGCGATTTCTTGAGCCTTGGCAATAGCACCCTTCATTCCTTCGCTACCAGGCGTAAGGACGAGTTCAGCGCCATAGGCTTGGATAATCTTACGGCGTTCTACACTCATAGTTTCAGGCATAACAATGACAACTTTATATCCTTTAGCAGCACCTACCCATGACAGCCCAATACCAGTGTTTCCACTTGTTGCTTCAACAATAGTAGAACCAGGTTTCAGAATACCGTCTTGTTCAGCTTTTTCAATCATGCTAAGGGCAATACGGTCTTTTACAGAAGAACCAGGGTTAAATGCTTCAAGTTTTACATAGACATCTGCAGCACTTTCTGGCACAATGTTGTTGAGTTTAACAATCGGAGTTTGACCGATTAGTTCAGTAATGTTGTTATAAATAGACATATGAATACCTCTTTGTATAAGATATCTCTAGTATAACGCTATCTATACCATTTGTAAAATATAGAAATCCTATCGAAGTGATAGGATTTTTTTATATCATAGGTCTAAGCCATTAATTTTTAAGTGATTGTGACAAGCTAATTCTAGTAAATAGGTGAAAAGGAGAACGCTATCCGTTTTCTTTTTGAATTGCTTCATTTTCTAGTAGGTCTTGGCAAGTATCTTTTTATGTTGCTAATTAAAGTAGCGGTGAGAATGTCAGTGAAACACTGTATTATCTATTATTTACACTAAGTTTACAGGAACTTCAACTTCTCGTAAACCTTGATCAGTTAAAGTGACTTTTCCATTAAAAAACTCCACAAGTGCAGCTTTAATATTTTCTTTTTCTTCCTTGTCAACATAAATCACCGTATCGACTTGATCTGTAAAGTTTGTATCCAGCTCCATGAGATTATGTTCTTTAAGGAAGTTACTGTATTCTTGATATTGAGCGTAAGACATTTGAATAGCAATGCCAGCCTGTTCCTTTATTTCAATGATGCCAATTTCTTTGACAGCTAAGGCCACACTGCCGGCGTATGCACGAATCAATCCGCCAGCGCCTAGCTTAATGCCACCAAAGTAGCGTGTCACGACTACACAGACATTGGTGAGATTGTGATTTTCTAGTACCCCTAGCATGGGAACGCCAGCAGTACTACTAGGCTCACCATCATCACTTGTACGTTTGATTTCACTACGTTCCCCAATAATAAAAGCAGAGCAGTTATGCGTCGCTTTGTAGTGTTCTTTTTTGATGGCAGTAATGAAGTCACGAGCCTCTTCTTCGCTATAAACACGCTTGGCATGACAGATAAAGCGTGATTTTTTGATTTCTTCTTGGACTTGTCCGTCCTCTTTAATTGTTCTAAATTCCATGATTTAATTGTACTAAAAAATCATCTAAAGTGCTAGATTTTTACGAATAAAGAAGTATGAAAGTAAATCCAAATTATCTCGGTCGTTTGTTTACGGAGAATGAATTAACAGAAGAGGAACGTCAGTTGGCGGAGAAACTTCCAGCAATGAGAAAGGAGAAGGGAAAACTTTTCTGTCAACGTTGTAATAGTGCTATTCTAGAAGAATGGTATTTGCCCATCGGTGCTTACTATTGTCGAGAGTGCTTGCTGATGAAGCGAGTTAGGAGTGATCAAGCTTTATACTATTTTCCGCAGGAGGATTTTCCGATGCAAGATGTTCTTAAATGGCGTGGTCAATTAACTCCTTTTCAAGAAAAGGTGTCAGAGGGACTGATTCAAGCAGTAGACAAGCAAGAGCCAACCTTGGTACATGCGGTGACAGGGGCTGGAAAGACAGAAATGATTTATCAAGTTGTGGCTAAGGTGATTAATAGGGGTGGTGCAGTATGTTTGGCCAGTCCTCGAATAGATGTATGCTTGGAATTGTATAAGCGCCTGCAAGATGATTTTGCTTGCGAGATATCCCTTCTACACGGAGAATCAGAACCGTATTTCCGAACCCCATTAGTTGTTGCGACGACCCATCAGTTATTGAAATTTTATCAAGCTTTTGATTTGCTGATAGTGGATGAAGTAGATGCCTTTCCTTATGTTGATAATCCAACGCTTTACCATGCTGTCAAGAATAGTGTAAAGGAGAGTGGGTTGAGAATCTTTTTAACGGCGACTTCGACAGATGAGTTAGATAGGAAGGTTCGCATAGGAGAATTAAAACGATTGAGCTTGCCTGGACGATTTCATGGGAATCCTTTGATTATTCCTAAACCAGTTTGGTTATCGGATTTTAATCGCTATTTAGATAAGAATCGTTTGTCACCAAAGTTAAAGTCTTATATTGAGAAACAGAGAAAGACAGCTTATCCGTTACTCATTTTTGCATCAGAAATTAAGAAAGGGGAGCAGCTAAAAGAAATCTTACAGGAGCAATTTCCAAATGAGAAAATCGGATTTGTGTCTTCTGTAACAGAAAATCGATTAGAGCAAGTGCAAGCTTTTCGAGATGGAGAACTGACAATACTTATCAGTACGACAATCTTGGAACGAGGAGTTACCTTCCCTTGTGTGGATGTTTTTGTAGTAGAGGCCAACCATCGTCTGTTTACCAAGTCTAGTTTGATTCAGATTGGTGGACGAGTTGGACGAAGCATGGATAGACCGACAGGAGATTTGATTTTCTTTCATGACGGGTTAAATGCTTCAATCAAGAAGGCAATTAAGGAAATTCAGCAGATGAACAAGGAGGCAGGCTTATGAAGTGTTTGTTATGTGGGCAGACTATGAAGACTGTTTTAACTTTTAGTAGTCTCTTGCTTTTGAGGAATGATGATTCTTGTCTTTGTTCAGACTGTGATTCTACTTTTGAGAGAATTGGAGAAGAGCACTGTCCAAACTGTATGAAAATAGGATTGTCAACAAATTGTCAAGATTGTCAACTTTGGTGTAAAGAAGGAATTGAGGTTAGTCATAGCGCGATTTTTACTTACAATCAAGCTATGAAAGATTTTTTCAGTCGGTATAAGTTTGATGGCGACTTCCTTTTAAGAAAAGTTTTTGCTTCATTTTTAAGTGAGGAGTTGAAAAAGTACAAAGAGTATCAATTTATAGTCATTCCATTAAGTAAGGAGAGATATGCTGACAGAGGATTTAATCAGGTTGAAGGTTTAGTTGAAGCAGCAGGTTTCAAGTATCTAGATTTATTAGATAAAAGAGAAGAGAGAGCTAGCTCTTCTAAAAGTCGTTCAGAACGCTTGGGAACAGAACTTCCTTTCTTTCTTAAAAGTGGAGTCAGCATTCCTAAGAAAATTCTACTTATAGATGACATTTATACTACAGGAACAACTATGAATCGTGTGAAGAAACTGCTGGAAGAAGCTGGTGCAGAGGATGTAAAAACATTTTCCCTTGTAAGATGAGGAAAAAATTTGCAAAAATAAAATGAAAGCGTTATAATAAAATCAGAAAAACAAAAATGTTTAGAAAGAAGGTACTCATATGATTAAATATAGTATCCGTGGTGAAAACCTAGAAGTAACAGAAGCAATTCGTGATTATGTAGTTTCTAAACTCGAAAAGATCGAAAAGTATTTTCAAGCTGAACAAGAGTTGGATGCTCGAGTTAACTTGAAGGTGTATCGTGAAAAAACTGCTAAAGTGGAGGTGACGATTCCACTTGGTTCAATTACTCTTCGTGCAGAAGATGTGTCTCAAGATATGTATGGTTCAATTGACCTTGTAACCGATAAAATTGAACGTCAGATTCGTAAAAATAAAACAAAAATCGAGCGTAAAAATAAAAATAAGGTAGCAACTAGTCAGTTATTTACAGATGCTTTGGTGGAAGATACAAATGTTGTCCAGTCTAGAGTTGTTCGTTCAAAACAAATTGATTTAAAACCAATGGATTTGGAAGAAGCTATTCTACAAATGGATTTATTGGGACATGATTTCTTTATCTATGTGGATGTTGAAGATCAGACAACTAATGTGATTTATCGTCGTGAAGATGGAGAAATTGGTTTGTTAGAAGTTAAAGAATCTTAATTTCAATATGTGTAAAGGTAGGTTTACTGAATTGTAAACCTCCTTTTTCTTACAATGGATGGAATTACTGATTACACTTTTAAAAAGTCGCTTTTTGGTGGTTATTATGGTATAATGGGTGCCAAGAGGTTTGGAATGAAAAAATTTTATGTAAGTCCTATTTTCCCCTTAATATTAGGAATAGTGGCGTTCGGAGTGCTATCTGTGCAACTTGTTTTTGTAACGAATACACTGGTAACGCTATTTCTTTTGCTACCTATTTTGGGTTCATATATTTTACTATTCATCCATCAGAGAGACTACTACTCAAAGAGTGAAGTAGAACAAATCCAGTATGTAAACCACCAAGCTGAAGAAAGTTTGACAACCTTGTTAGAACAGATGCCTGTTGGAGTTATTAAGTTAGACTTGTCGTCAGGTGAAGTTGAATGGTTTAATCCTTATGCTGAATTGATTTTGACTAATGAAGTAGGCGAGATTGATGTGGCATTAATTCAAACAATTATCAAGGCTTCTGTGGGGAATCCAGGTTCTTATGCTACCTTGGGTGAGATCCGTTATTCGGTTCATATGGACAAGGTATCTGGAGTTCTTTATTTCTTTGATGTGTCTGGAGAATACGAAGCGACTGTTGAGTTAGTGACAAGTCGACCTGTGATTGGAATTGTTTCTGTTGACAACTACGATGATTTAGAAGATGAAACATCAGAGTCTGATATCAGTCATATCAATAGTTTTGTAGCCAATTTTGTTTCAGAATTTGCTGGTAAACATGCCATGTTCTCCCGTCGAGTAAGTATGGATCGCTTTTATCTATTTACGGACTACACGGTGCTTGAGGGATTGATGAATGATAAATTTTCTGTTGTTGATTCTTTCAGAGAAGAGTCGAAACAGAGACAGTTGCCTTTGACCTTAAGTATGGGATTTTCTTATGGTGATGGAAATCATGATGAGATAGGGAAAGTTGCTTTGCTCAACTTGAACTTGGCTGAGGTGCGTGGTGGCGACCAGGTGGTTGTCAAAGAAAACAACGAAACGAAAAATCCCGTTTATTTTGGTGGTGGGTCTGCTGCTTCAATCAAACGTACACGGACTCGTACGCGCGCTATGATGACGGCTATTTCAGATAAGATTCGGAGTGTGGATCAAGTTTTTGTAGTTGGTCACAAAAATCTAGATATGGATGCTTTGGGTTCTGCTGTAGGTATGCAGTTATTTGCTAGTAATGTGACTGAAAATAGTTATGCTCTTTATGACGAAGAACAAATGTCTCCGGATATTGAACGAGCTGTTACATTCTTAGAAAAAGAAGGAGTTACGAAGTTGTTGTCTGTTAAGGATGCAATGGGGATGGTGACTAATCGTTCTTTGTTGATTCTTGTAGACCATTCAAAGACAGCCTTAACATTATCAAAAGAATTTTATGATTTGTTTACTCAAACTATTGTCATTGACCACCACAGACGGGATCAGGATTTCCCAGACAATGCAGTTATCACTTATATCGAAAGTGGTGCAAGCAGTGCCAGTGAGTTGGTAACGGAATTGATTCAGTTCCAAAATTCTAAGAAAAATCGTTTGAGTCGTATGCAAGCCAGTGTTTTGATGGCTGGTATGATGCTGGATACTAAAAATTTCACCTCACGAGTGACTAGTCGGACATTTGATGTTGCTAGCTATCTCAGAACGCGCGGAAGTGATAGTATTGCTATCCAAGAAATCGTTGCGACAGATTTTGAAGAATATCGTGAGGTCAATGAACTGATTTTACAGGGGCGTAAATTAGGTTCAGATGTATTGATAGCAGAGGCTACGGATTCGAAATGCTATGATACAGTTGTTATTAGTAAGGCAGCAGATGCCATGTTAGCTATGTCAGGTATTGAAGCGAGTTTTGTTCTTGCGAAAAATACACAAGGCTTTATATCCATCTCAGCTTGAAGTCGTAGTAAACTGAATGTACAACGGATTATGGAAGAGTTAGGAGGTGGAGGCCACTTTAATTTGGCAGCAGCTCAAATTAAAGATTTAACCTTGTCAGAAGCAGGTGAAAAACTGACAGAAATTGTATTAAATGAAATAAAGGAAAAGGAGAAAGAAGAATGAAAGTAATCTTTTTAGTAGATGTTAAAGGAAAAGGTAAAAAAGGCGAAATTAAGGAAGTACCAACAGGGTATGCGCAAAACTTTCTTATCAAAAAGAATCTAGCCAAAGAAGCGACTGCTCAAGCGGTAGGTGAGCTTCGCGGTAAACAAAAATCTGAAGAAAAAGCTCACGCTGAGATGATTGCAGAAGCAAAAGCAATTAAAGCACAACTTGAAGCAGAAGAAACTGTTGTAGAATTTGTTGAAAAAGTTGGTCCAGATGGCCGTACTTTTGGTTCTATTACCAATAAGAAAATTGCAGAAGAATTGCAAAAGCAATTTGGAATTAAGATTGATAAACGTCATATCCAAGTACAAGCTCCGATTCGAGCGGTTGGTTTGATTGATGTGCCAGTGAAAATCTATCAAGATATCACAAGTGTAATCAATCTTCGTGTGAAAGAAGGATAAATTTACACCTTCTTGACAAGATTGTAAAAGGAAGGGAAGTCTGATGGCAGAAGTAGAAGAGTTACGAGTACAACCTCAAGATATCTTGGCTGAGCAATCCGTTTTGGGGGCTATCTTTATTGACGAGAATAAGCTTGTTTTTGTGCGAGAATATATTGAGTCTCGGGACTTTTTTAAGTATGCCCATCGTTTGATTTTCCAAGCCATGGTTGACTTATCAGATCGTGGCGATGCTATAGATCCAACAACGGTTCGTACTATTCTTGATAATCAAGGTGACTTACAGAATATTGGTGGCTTGTCTTACCTTGTTGAGATTGTCAATTCTGTGCCAACTTCTGCCAATGCGGAGTACTATGCTAAGATTGTTGCAGAAAAAGCTATGTTACGGCGATTAATCGCAAAGTTGACAGAGTCTGTCAATCAAGCTTACGAGGCTTCTCAACCAGCTGATGAAATCATTGCTCAGGCAGAAAAAGGGCTGATTGATGTCAGTGAAAATGCAAATCGAAGTGGATTTAAGAATATTCGAGATGTGTTGAACGTCAACTTTGGAAATCTGGAAGCTCGCTCGCAACAAACGACCGATATTACTGGTATTGCGACAGGTTATCGTGATTTGGATCATATGACGACTGGTCTGCACGAGGAGGAGTTGATTATTCTAGCAGCTCGTCCAGCTGTTGGTAAGACAGCCTTTGCCTTGAATATTGCTCAGAATATTGGGACTAAATTGGACAAAACGGTTGCTATCTTTTCGCTCGAAATGGGTGCAGAGAGTCTAGTAGACCGTATGCTTGCGGCAGAAGGGTTGGTGGAGTCGCATTCTATCCGTACGGGGCAATTGACCGATGAGGAATGGCAAAAATATACTATTGCCCAAGGAAATTTAGCTAATGCAAGTATCTATATTGATGATACACCAGGAATTCGGATTACAGAGATTCGATCACGTTCTCGTAAACTGGCTCAAGAAACTGGGAATCTTGGTTTGATTTTGATTGACTACTTGCAGCTTATCACAGGGACTGGTCGTGAGAACCGCCAACAAGAAGTTTCTGAAATTTCTCGTCAGTTGAAAATTTTAGCTAAGGAACTGAAAGTTCCAGTAATCGCTCTAAGTCAGCTATCTCGTGGTGTAGAACAACGTCAGGACAAGAGACCGGTCTTGTCTGATATTCGGGAATCGGGATCTATCGAGCAGGATGCTGATATCGTAGCCTTTCTTTATCGTGATGATTACTATGAGCGTGGTGGTGAAGAAGAGGAAGGTATACCGAATAATAAGGTAGAAGTTATCATTGAGAAAAACCGTAGTGGAGCTCGTGGAACAGTGGAATTAATTTTCCAAAAAGAATACAATAAATTTTCAAGTATCTCAAAAAGGGAGGCATAAAATGACAGATGCATTTACAGATGTGGCTAAGATGAAAAAAATCAAAGAAGAAATCAAGGCACATGAGGGTCATGTAATTGAAATGACTTTGGAAAATGGACGTAAGCGCCAAAAAAATAGATTGGGTAAGCTAATTGAGGTTTATCCATCCCTATTTATCGTAGAATTTGGGAACGTTGAAGGAGATAAACAAGCCAATGTTTACGTTGAATCCTTTACTTACTCAGATATCCTTACGGAAAAGAATTTGATTCATTATCTGGACTAAAGTGAGAAATTTTCTCACTTTTTCTTTTTTCTCCGAATAGTTTAAGTGAAGGCAATCTTCGATTTATATTATTTTTCAAGGAGGAAGAATGAAAAGTTCATCATTTACAGTAACAGAGACAAGATTTTCTTTTAGAAAATCAGTTAAAAAGGTTGTTCCTTTTTTAGTAGTAGGATTGATGCTAGCAGCGAGTGATAGTGTCTATGCCAATTCTGGAGGAAGTGGATCGATTGCGCGTGGGGATGATTATCCTGTTTACTATAAAAATGGCAGCCAGACGATTGATAAGTGGCGCATGTATTCTCGCCAGTGTACTTCTTTTGCAGCCTTTCGTCTGAGTGGAGTTAATGGTTTTGAGCTACCAGGAGCTTATGGAAATGCAAACGAATGGGGCTATCGTGCTCGTCGTGAAGGTTATCGTGTAGATAATACACCGACGATTGGCTCCATTGCTTGGTCTACTGCAGGAACTTATGGGCATGTTGCCTGGGTGTCAAATGTAATGGGAGATAAGATTGAGATTGAGGAATATAACTATGGTTATACAGAAGCCTATAATAAACGAATTATAAAAGCAAATACGATGACAGGATTTATTCATTTTAAAGATTTGGCTGGTGGCAGTGTTGGTAATAGTCAAACCTCAGTTTCAACAGGAGGAACACATTATTTTAAGACTAAGTCAGCTATCAAAAATCAACCTCTAGCTAGCGCAACTGTGATTGATTACTATTATCCTGGGGAGAATGTTCATTATGATCAAATGCTCGAAAAAGATGGGTACAAGTGGTTGAGTTATATATCTTATAGTGGAAGTCGTCGTTACATTCAGTTAGAGGAGGTTGCGTCATCGCAGAATCAAACAGAAGGTAGTTCCAATGATGTTCTGACTGTTGGTTGGAAAAAAATAAATGGTAGTTGGTATCATTTCAAATCAAATGGCTCTAAATCAACAGGCTGGTTGAAAGACGGTTCTAGCTGGTATTATTTGAAATCATCTGGTGAAATGCAGACAGGATGGTTAAAGGAGAATGGCTCGTGGTATTATCTAGATAGTTCAGGGGCAATGAAAACAGGATGGTATCAAGTTTCTGGTAAGTGGTATTATTCTTACTCTTCAGGTGCCTTAGCTGTCAATACGACGGTGGATGGCTACAGAGTAAACAGTGATGGAGAACGAGTATAGAAAATGGGAGTAGGAAATTTTTCCTGCTCTTTTCTGTAAGCAGTTTTCTTGACTTTTTTTTTATTTTGCGCTATCATATGTCCATATAATATATGGGAGTCTGTGTACAGTCTGAGAGGAAGCGTTAAGCTTCGACCGCACCTGATCTGGGTAATGCCAGCGTAGGGAACGATACTTAGTCTACTCTTGACCTTTTCCATATATGGCAAAGGTTTTTCTTTTTGTCAAAGGAAAACGAGAAGAGGAGGTTCTTATGAAAGCAAGCATCGCCTTGCAAATTTTACCCCTATCACAGGGGATTGATCGGATTGCTGTTATCGATCAAGTCATTGCTTATCTGCAAGCTCAAGAGGTGACTATGGTGGTGACACCATTTGAAACGGTCTTGGAAGGGGAGTTTGATGAGCTTATGCGCATTCTCAAAGAAGCGCTAGAAGTGGCAGGGCAGGAGGCAGATAATGTTTTTGCCAATGTCAAAATAAATGTAGGAGAGATTTTAAGTATTGATGAGAAACTTGAAAAGTATACTGAGACGACACATTAGTCTATTGGGCTTTATGGGGGTCTTGTCAATCTGGCAGTTAGCAGGTTTTCTTAAACTTCTCCCCAAGTTTATCCTGCCGACACCTCTTGAAATTCTCCTGTCCTTTGTTCGTGATAGAGAATTTCTCTGGCACCATAGCTGGGCCACCTTGAGAGTGGCTTTATTGGGACTGATTTTGGGAGTCTTGATTGCCTGTCTCATGGCTGTGCTTATGGACAGTTTGACTTGGCTTAACGATCTGATTTACCCTATGATGGTGGTTGTTCAGACTATCCCGACCATTGCCATAGCCCCTATCCTGGTTTTGTGGCTCGGTTATGGGATTTTGCCCAAGATTGTCTTGATTATCTTGACAACAACCTTTCCTATCATCGTCAGCATTTTGGACGGTTTTAGGCATTGTGACAAGGATATGCTGACCTTGTTTAGTCTGATGCGGGCCAAACCTTGGCAAATCCTGTGGCATTTTAAAATCCCTGTCAGTCTGCCTTACTTTTATGCTGGTCTGAGGGTCAGTGTCTCCTACGCCTTTATCACAACAGTAGTATCTGAGTGGTTGGGAGGCTTTGAAGGACTAGGTGTCTACATGATTCAGTCCAAGAAACTGTTTCAGTATGATACTATGTTTGCTATTATTATTCTGGTATCGATTATCAGTCTTCTCGGTATGAAGCTGGTTGATGTCAGTGAAAAATATGTTATTAAATGGAAACGTTCGTAGAATAAGAATGTTTCTGAAAAAGAAAAGAGGAAATTGAAATGAAGAAAACATGGAAAGTGTTTTTAACTGTTTTAACAGCTCTTGTAGCTGTTGTGCTTGTGGCCTGTGGTCAAGGAACTGCTTCTAAAGACAACAAAGAGGCAGAACTTAAGAAGATTGACTTTATCCTAGACTGGACACCAAATACCAACCACACAGGGCTTTATGTGGCTAAGGAAAAAGGCTATTTCAAAGAAGCTGGAGTGGATGTTGACTTGAAATTGCCGCCAGAAGAAAGTTCTTCTGACTTGGTTATCAATGGCAAGGCACCATTTGCAGTCTATTTCCAAGACTACATGGCTAAAAAATTGGAAAAAGGAGCAGGAATCACTGCCGTTGCAGCCATCGTAGAGCACAATACATCAGGAATCATCTCTCGTAAATCTGACAATGTAGCTAGTCCAAAAGACTTAGTTGGTAAGAAATACGGGACTTGGAATGACCCAACTGAACTTGCTATGTTGAAAACCTTGGTAGAATCACAAGGTGGGGACTTTGAGAAGGTTGAAAAAGTACCAAATAACGACTCAAACTCTATCACACCGATTGCTAATGGAGTATTTGATACTGCATGGATCTACTACGGATGGGATGGTATCCTTGCAAAATCTCAAGGTGTAGATGCTAATTTCATGTACTTGAAAGACTACGTTAAAGAATTTGACTACTACTCACCAGTTATCATCGCAAACAATGACTATTTGAAAGACAACAAAGAAGAAGCTCGTAAAGTCATCCAAGCCATCAAAAAAGGCTACCAATATGCCATGGAGCATCCAGAAGAAGCAGCTGATATCCTCATCAAGAATGCACCTGAACTTCAGGAAAAACGTGACTTTGTCATCGAATCTCAAAAATACTTGTCAAAGGAATACGCAAGCGACAAGGAAAAATGGGGTCAATTTGACGCAGCTCGCTGGAATGCCTTCTACAAATGGGACAAAGAAAATGGTATCCTCAAAGAAGATTTGACAGACAAAGGCTTCACCAACGAATTTGTGAAATAATGACAGAAATTAGACTAGAACACGTCAGTTATGCCTATGGTCAAGATAGGATTTTAGAGGACATTAACCTGCAGGTGACTTCAGGTGAAGTGGTTTCCATTCTGGGCCCAAGTGGTGTAGGGAAGACCACCCTCTTTAATCTCATCGCTGGGATTTTAGAAGTTCAGTCAGGGAGAATTGTCCTTGATGGTGAAGAAAATCCCAAGGGGCGCGTGAGTTATATGTTGCAAAAGGATCTGCTCTTGGAGCACAAGACGGTGCTTGGTAATATCATTCTGCCCCTCTTGATTCAAAAGGTGGATAAGGCAGAAGCTATTGCTCGCGCAGATGAAATTCTTGCGACCTTCCAGTTGACAGCTGTAAGAGATAAATACCCTCATGAACTCAGTGGGGGGATGCGTCAGCGTGTGGCCTTGCTTCGTACCTATCTTTTTGGGCACAAGCTCTTTCTCTTGGATGAGGCCTTTAGCGCCTTGGATGAGATGACCAAGATGGAACTCCACGCTTGGTACCTTGAGATTCACAAGCAGTTGCAGCTAACGACCCTGATCATCACGCATAGTATCGAGGAGGCTCTCAGTCTCAGCGACCGCATCTATATCTTGAAAAATCGCCCTGGGCAGATTGTTTCAGAAATTAAACTAGATTGGTCTGAAGACGAGGACAAGGAAGTCCAAAAGATTGCCTACAAACGTCAAATCTTGGCAGAATTAGGCTTAGATAAGTAGAAAAATAGGGAGTTGGTGAAGATTATCCTTTACCAGCGCCCTTTTTCTTTTAAAAATGAGAAAATTTCGGTATAATAGTCAAAGATAGTCAAGGTTTAAGAAGAGAGGTGGGTTTGTAATGAGATTTAAAAATACATCGGATCATATTGAGGCCTACATCAAGGCGATTTTAGATCAATCTGGTATTGTGGAGTTGCAACGTAGTCAGTTGGCAGATACCTTTCAGGTTGTTCCTAGTCAGATCAACTATGTGATCAAGACACGCTTTACGGAAAGTAGAGGCTACTTGGTTGAAAGTAAGCGTGGTGGCGGAGGCTACATTCGTATAGGACGGATTGAGTTTTCTAGTCATCATGAAATGCTCCGAGAACTGCTTTACTCGATTGGTGAGCGGGTCAGTCAAGAAATTTATGAGGATATTCTACAGCTTTTGGTTGAGCAGGAATTGATGACCAAGCAAGAGATGAATTTGCTGGTAGCAGTAGCTTTGGATCGCGTTCTAGGAGAAGAAGCTCCAGTTGTTCGAGCAAACATGCTAAGACAGGTCATACAAGAGGTAGATAGAAAAGGGAAGTAAGATGAACTATTCAAAAGCATTGAATGAATGTATCGAAAGTGCCTACATGGTGGCTGGCCATTTTGGAGCTCGTTACCTAGAGTCTTGGCACTTGTTGATTGCCATGTCCAATCATAGTTATAGTGTGGCAGGGGCGACTTTAAATGATTATCCATATGAGATGGACCGTTTAGAAGAGGTCGCTTTGGAACTGACTGAAACGGACTATAGCCAGGATGAAACCTTTACGGAATTGCCGTTTTCTCATCGTTTGCAGGTTCTTTTTGACGAAGCAGAGTATGTAGCGTCAGTGGTCCATGCTAAGGTGCTAGGGACAGAGCACCTCCTTTATGCGATTTTGCATGATGGCAATGCCTTGGCGACTCGTATCTTGGAGAGGGCTGGTTTTTCATATGAAGACAAGAAAGATCAGGTCAAGATTGCTGCCCTTCGTCGAAATTTAGAAGAACGGGCAGGTTGGACTCGTGAAGATCTCAAGGCTTTACGCCAACGTCATCGTACAGTAGCTGACAAGCAAAATTCTATGGCCAATATGATGGGCATGCCGCAGACTCCGAGCGGAGGTCTCGAGGACTATACGCATGATTTGACAGAGCAAGCGCGTTCTGGCAAGTTAGAACCAGTCATCGGTCGGGACAAGGAAATCTCGCGTATGATTCAAATCTTGAGCCGGAAGACTAAGAACAATCCTGTCTTGGTTGGGGATGCTGGTGTCGGGAAAACAGCTCTGGCGCTTGGTCTTGCTCAGCGTATTGCCAGTGGTGATGTGCCTGCGGAAATGACCAAGATGCGCGTGTTAGAGCTTGATTTGATGAATGTCGTTGCAGGGACACGTTTCCGTGGTGACTTTGAAGAGCGCATGAACAATATCATCAAGGATATTGAAGAAGATGGTCAAGTCATCCTCTTTATCGATGAACTCCACACTATCATGGGTTCTGGTAGCGGGATTGACTCGACTCTAGATGCGGCCAATATCTTGAAGCCAGCCTTGGCGCGTGGAACTTTGAGAACGGTTGGTGCGACCACTCAGGAAGAATACCAAAAACACATCGAAAAAGATGCGGCCCTTTCTCGTCGTTTCGCTAAAGTGACGATTGAAGAACCAAGTGTGGCAGACAGCATGACCATTTTGCAAGGCTTGAAGGCGACTTATGAGAAGCATCACCGTGTGCAAATCACAGATGAAGCGGTTGAAACAGCTGTCAAGATGGCTCATCGTTACTTGACTAGTCGCCATTTGCCAGACTCTGCTATCGATCTCTTGGATGAGGCAGCAGCAACAGTGCAAAATAAGGCTAAGCATGTGAAAGCAGATGATTCTGGCTTGAGTCCAGCAGACAAGGCTCTGATGGATGGCAAGTGGAAACAGGCAACCCAGCTAATCGCAAAAGAAGAGAAAGTACCTGTCTACAAAGACTTGGTGACAGAGTCTGATATTTTGACCACCTTGAGTCGCTTGTCAGGTATTCCAGTCCAAAAACTGACTCAAACGGATGCTAAGAAATACCTGAACCTGGAAGCTGAATTGCATAAACGTGTCATCGGTCAAGATCAAGCTGTTTCAAGTATTAGCCGTGCGATTCGCCGTAATCAGTCAGGAATTCGCAGTCACAAGCGTCCGATTGGTTCCTTTATGTTCTTAGGACCTACAGGTGTCGGTAAGACCGAATTGGCCAAGGCTTTGGCAGAAGTTCTTTTTGACGACGAATCAGCCCTTATCCGCTTTGATATGAGTGAGTATATGGAGAAATTCGCAGCCAGCCGTCTTAACGGAGCTCCTCCGGGATATGTGGGTTACGAAGAAGGTGGGGAGTTGACCGAGAAAGTTCGCAACAAACCATACTCTGTTCTCCTCTTTGACGAGGTAGAAAAGGCTCACCCAGACATCTTTAATGTGCTCTTGCAGGTTTTGGATGATGGTGTTTTGACCGATAGCAAGGGCCGCAAGGTTGACTTTTCAAATACCATTATTATCATGACGTCAAATCTTGGTGCGACAGCCCTTCGTGATGACAAGACTGTCGGATTTGGAGCTAAGGACATTCGTTTTGACCAGGAAAATATGGAAAAACGCATGTTTGAAGAGCTGAAAAAAGCTTATAGACCTGAATTTATCAACCGTATTGATGAAAAGGTGGTCTTTCATAGCCTTTCTAACGACCATATGCAGGAAGTAGTGAAGATTATGGTCAAACCTTTAGTGGCAAGTTTGGCTGAAAAAGGTATTGACTTGAAATTACAAACTTCCGCACTGAAATTGTTGGCAAATCAAGGATATGACCCAGAGATGGGAGCTCGTCCACTTCGCAGAACCCTACAAACAGAAGTGGAAGACAAGTTGGCAGAACTTCTTCTCAAGGGAGAATTAGAGGCAGGTAGCACACTGAAGATTGGTGTTAAAGCAGGCCAGTTAAAATTTGATATTGCATAAAAACGAGGTCGGGAAAAGTTCCTGACCTCTTTATGTACCATCATGAGATGGTTTTGTGTTGTGACTGCTTTTATGGGTGGCTATCCTTCTTAGAATTGCTCAACAGGTGAGTAAAAAAGTCTTTGTATCGATACTTGAGATATTTTTTGTGTAGGAATAACAAAGCTATATAGAAAATCATAAAGACTGTCGTCAGATAGAAGACATCAAATGTAGTCTGAGCGTAGCGAATTGCGGACTGATAAGACCAGAAAGCTCCTAAAATCAACCAAGGAAGATACTTGTAATATTTGCTTAACATAAGCCTACATCTCCTATATTCTATTTCAATGTTATTATATTCCTTTGGAGTTAAAGATGCAAGCGATTACAAAAAGCGAATTTAAATTTTTAATAGAAAAATCTCCTGTTTTTCTGTTTTATTACGAATAGAAGAGTAGGAGGAGTAAAGGTGTTTAAATTATGTGAGATTTTTAAAATAGTTTAAATGAATCGTTGACATATTTAAATCTCAATGTTACAATTACATTACAAAAAGATTTCTTTATATTTCTAAAATATTACAAAGGAGTAGAAAAATGAAAAAGAAAACCTATATCAAATTGATGGCAGCAACTGTATTGGCTTCTACCTTGCTATTAGGAGCTTGTGGAAATAAAAAGGAAACAACTCAAGCAAGCAGTTCTGTTAAGACAAGCCAATCATCAAGTTCTAAAGCAACTTCTGCTAGCGAAGAAAGCAAGACTCAGAAATCCTCAAGTTCAGCTTCATCTGAAAAGTCCAAGGCGTCTACTGACCAGTCTGCAGCAACTACAACATCATCACCAGCAACACCTGCACCAGAGCAAAGACAAGGTCAAGAGGTGTCTAATCAACAGGCAGCTAGTCAACAAACTCCTGCTCAGTCTCCTTCAACTCAACAGTCTCCTCAAGCCCAGTCTAACCAATCAAGCTATGACCCAACAACTGACCGCAAACTTCAAGACAAACAAGCAGAGCAAAATAAACGCTACAAGGGTGTTTTAGCCATGGTAGATGGTGATTTCTCAGCAGCAGCTGGCAACTGGAAGGGAGCAAATGGCGAAACCATCACAGTTTCATCAGGTGGTCAATTTACAGTAGAATCTGCTGATGGAAAGAAAGAAAGAAAGTTACTCTATCAGAGGCTACTCTTATACTCTTGATAGTGGCAAGTATAATGCCAAAATCGGTGGAGGAAAAGTCATCCAAATTACAACAGGAGCGGATGGCAAGGTTTCCAGTGTTGCTTTGAGTCAATAATAACTCTCAGTATTTAAGTTTTTATAATCAAAGAAAATCCGTCAGCTCAATAAGGGTTGACGGATTATTTTATACTTGTACTTGGGTTAAAAATTCTTCTGTAGTAAGAATTTGAGCAAATTCATCTTGTAGAGAAAGGAGATTAATCTCATGGATAGTCTCAGGAGAGATGGCCTGACCGTTTTTGTTAGATAGGGTAAAACTGGCAGTAGCATCTGCTAGTAAAGTGACTTCAAAACCAAGATTTGCTGCCATTCGTGTCGTAGTAGATACACAATGAGGCAGGGTCAAACCAACAACGACTAAATGACAAATCTGATTTTTTCGTAAATATGTTTCAAGATTTGTCCCAATAAAGGCGCTATTAACTGTTTTTTGAAAGACAGGTTCGGAAGCAACTGGTTCAAATCCACTTTTAAACTCCTGATTTTGTTTGTTATGAAATTGCGACTGGGGATTGTCAGATATGTGTTGAACGTGTAAGACTGGAAGACCGTGTTTACGAAAGTATGCCAGTATCCTCAATGCTTGTTGTTCAGCTTGAGGGTTATTTCGTTCTCCCCAGATAGGGTTATCAAATGCTTTTTGCATATCGATAATCAGTAGAGCAGTATGAACCATTTTATGCCTTATCCAATTGCAAGAGGGCTTCAATCTCTGCTAGGGTGCTAGCTTGTGAAATGGCTCCACGGAGTTTAGCTGCGCCAGATGTTCCACGGAGGTAGTGAGGAGCGAGTCCTCGGAATTCACGAACTGCGACGTTTTCCCCTTTGAGGTTAATCAAGCGTTTCAAGTGTTCGTAGGCGATTTTCATCTTGTCTTCAAAGGTCAAATCAGGTAGGATTTCTCCTGTTTCAAAGTAATGGTTGATTTGGTTGAAGAGGTAAGGATTTCCCATGGCAGCGCGGCCAATCATGACTGCGTCAGCACCGACTTCTTCGATACGTTGTTTGGCTTCTTGGACCGTACGGATGTCACCGTTGGCGATGAAGGGAATCTTGGTCAAAGCTTGAGCAACTTTATGGAGAGTCTCAAGGTCTGCGTGACCTGTATACATTTGCTCACGGGTACGGCCGTGCATAGCAAGGGCAGAAACACCTGCAGCTTCAGCAGCGAGGGCATTTTCTACTGCAAGAGATGGATCAGCCCAGCCTGTACGCATTTTGACAGTAAGTGGAATATCAAGGACAGATTGGACCTTGTTGATGATAGAGTAAATCTTATCTGGGTCCTTGAGCCACATAGCGCCAGCTTCGTTCTTCACGATTTTGTTAACTGGGCAGCCCATGTTGATATCCACGATATCGGTCTTAGTGTTTTCTTGGATGAATTCTGCTGCGCGTGCTAGGCTGTCCTCATCGCTACCAAAGAGTTGGATAGAGACAGGGTTTTCGCCTTCATCGATATGAAGCATGTGCAGGGTTTTTTCGTTATTGTATTGGATTCCCTTGTCAGAGACCATTTCCATGACAACAAGTCCAGCTCCGAGCTCTTTTGCAATAGTACGAAAGGCTGAGTTTGTCACGCCAGCCATAGGCGCTAAAACGGTACGATTGGGAATCTCAACATTGCCAATCATAAAGGGTGTATTAAGATTTGTCACGAATGAGTTCCTCCAGGTCGTTTTCATCAAAGTTGTAAGTTGTTTGGCAGAATTGACAAGTGATTTCTGCCCCGTGGTCTTCCTCTTTCATTTCCTGCAAGTCTGAGCTAGGAAGGCTGGCAAGAGCGTTCATAAAGCGTTCATGGCTACAGTCACATTGGAAACGGATTTCTTCTTCAGAAAGACGCTTGTAGGCCTCGTCACCGTAGATAGCTTTGAGGAGGGCTTCGATATGGTCGTCGCTCTCCAGAAGCGTCGAGATAGCTGGCATTTCTTGGATGCGTTTCTCAAAGCGAGCAATCTCTTCTTCCTTGGCTCCTGGCAAGACTTGAACTAGGAAGCCACCTGCAACCTTGACCTTGTCTTCCTCATCCAAAAGGACATTGAGGCCGACTGCTGAAGGGGTTTGTTGGCTCTCAGTCAGGTAAAAGGCCAGGTCTTCACCGATTTCCCCAGAGATGAGGGGAGTCATAGAGTTGTAAGGATTTCCAGTACCGTAGTCTGTGATAACGAGGAATTGACCATTTCCAACAAAAGGTCCGACTAGAACTTCACCAGTTGCAGTCTTTTTGATGTCAACACCAGGATTTTGAACGTAACCTTTGACATTCCCCTTGGTATCAGCGACGGTGATAATGGCACCTAGAGAGCTAGAGCCCAGCACCTTAACGGTTAGTTTGGTATTTCCTTTTTCATTGGCTGCGAGAATCTGGCTGGCGATAAGAGTTCGACCAAGTGCTACAGTTGAGCTAGCTTGGGTTTGATGTTTTTCTTGAGCAGTGCGGACGGTTTCTGTGCTATCAAGGACAAAAGCACGAAAGGCGCCGCTTTCTGATATAGTTTTAATAATTTTATCCATAGCTACTATTTTAGCATAAAAATGCCCAAAGGGGGAGCCGTGTGTTTGCTGATTTTCAGGATAATGGACTAGGAAATCAGCATGAAAATAAAAAGAGAAACAGATTATTTCAGCATTTCTAAGATTTATGCTATGCTTAAGGTAGAAAATGAAAGGGGTAACAAATGTATTTAGGAGATTTGATGGAAAAGGCTGAATCTGGCCAATTTTCAATCCTTTCCTTTCTATTACAAGAGTCTCAGACGATTGTCAAGGCTGTAATGGAGGAGACAGGATTTTCAAAAGCAACCCTAACCAAATATGTCACCCTGCTCAATGACAAGGCTTTGGATAGTGGCTTAGAGCTGACTATTCACTTAGAAGATGAAAATCTGCGCCTGTCAATCGGTGCAACTACCAAGGGGAGAGATATTCGGAGCCTGTTTTTGGAGAATGCCATAAAATACCAAATTTTAGTCTATCTTCTCTACCACCAACAGTTTTTAGCCCATCAGCTGGCTCAAGAATTGATGATTAGCGAGGCTACGCTTGGGCGTCATTTGTCTAGCTTGAATCAGATTTTGTCAGAGTTTGATTTATCCATCCAAAATGGACGTTGGCGAGGTCCAGAGCATCAGATTCGCTATTTCTATTTCTGTCTTTTCCGCAAGGTCTGGTCCAGTCAGGAATGGGAAGGTCACATGCAGAAAGCTGAGAGAAAACAAGAGATTGCCAGCTTAGAAGAAATCTGCGGTGCCAGCTTGTCTTCGGGGCAGAAATTGGACTTGGTTCTCTGGGCTCATATCAGTCAACAACGTCTTCGGGTCAATGCTTGTCAGTTTCAAGTGATAGAGGAGAAAATGCGAGAGTATTTTGACAATATTTTCTACCTTCGTTTGCATCGAAAGGCTCCGTCCTTTTTTGCTGGTCAACACCTTCCTCTCGGAACTGAGGATGGGGAGATGATGATTTTCTTCTCTTTCCTCCTATCTCATCGCATTCTTCCTCTTCATACTATGGAGTATATCCTTGGTTTTGGAGGGCAGTTGGTAGATTTGCTGACGCAGTTGATTCAAGAAATGAAGAAGGAGGAGTTGCTGGGTGATTATACAGAGGACCATGTCACCTATGAACTCAGTCAGCTTTGTGCCCAAGTCTATCTCTATAAGGGCTATATTTTACAGGATCGCTATAAGTACCAGTTAGAGAATCGCCATCCTTATTTGCTGATGGAACATGATTTTAGGGGAATGGCAGAGGAGATTTTTCATGCTCTACCTGCCTTTCAGCAGGGGACGGATTTGGATAAGAAAATTCTCTGGGAATGGCTTCAGTTAATCGAATATATGGCTGAAAATGGTGGCCAGCATATGCGGATTGGTCTGGATTTGACATCTGGTTTTCTTGTCTTCTCAAGGATGGCAGCCATTTTGAAACGGTATTTGGAATACAACCGTTTTATTACCATAGAGGCATATGACCGAACTCGGCATTATGATTTGCTGGTTACCAATAACCCGATTCATAAGAAGGAACAAACACCAGTTTATTATTTAAAAAACGACTTGGATATGGAAGATTTGGCAGGGATTCGTCAGTTATTATTTACTTAAAAGGCTTGGTTGTTTCAGGTCTTTTTTGTGAAATTTACACAATCTCCTCACATTTTTTTAAAAATTAAAAAAAGTTGATGAACAAGAAAGCGCTTTATTTTGTATACTAGTTAGTGTAAAGAGGAAACACCTCAAGATCTTTATCAGGAGGACAGCACATGTCACAAGAAAAATACATCATGGCCATTGACCAGGGAACTACAAGTTCTCGTGCCATTATTTTCAACAAAAAAGGGGAAAAGGTTAGCTCGAGTCAAAAAGAGTTTACTCAGATTTTCCCTCAGGCAGGTTGGGTTGAGCACAATGCCAATGAAATTTGGAATTCCGTCCAGTCTGTTATTGCTGGAGCTTTCATCGAAAGTGGTGTCAAGCCAAATCAAATCGAAGCAATCGGGATTACCAACCAGCGTGAAACAACGGTTGTCTGGGATAAGAAAACAGGACTTCCTATCTACAATGCTATCGTTTGGCAGTCACGCCAGACAGCACCTCTGGCTGAACAACTAAAAAGCCAAGGTTATGTGGAAAAATTCCATGAAAAGACTGGTTTGATCATCGATGCTTACTTCTCTGCTACCAAGGTTCGTTGGATTTTGGACCATGTAGAGGGCGCTCAAGAGCGAGCAGAAAAAGGGGAATTGCTCTTTGGTACTATTGATACTTGGTTGGTTTGGAAATTGACTGACGGTGCGGCTCACGTGACGGACTACTCAAACGCAGCTCGTACCATGCTTTATAACATTAAAGAACTCAAATGGGATGATGAGATTTTAGAAATCCTCAATATTCCGAAGGCTATGCTTCCAGAAGTTCGTTCTAACTCTGAAATTTACGGTAAGACAGCGCCATTCCATTTCTACGGTGGAGAAGTGCCAATCTCAGGTATGGCTGGTGACCAACAGGCAGCCCTCTTTGGACAGTTGGCCTTTGAACCTGGTATGGTTAAAAATACTTATGGAACAGGTTCTTTCATCATCATGAATACTGGTGAAGAAATGCAGTTGTCTGAAAATAACCTCTTGACAACCATTGGTTACGGAATCAATGGCAAGGTTTACTATGCCTTGGAAGGTTCAATCTTCATCGCAGGAAGTGCCATTCAGTGGCTTCGTGACGGTCTTCGCATGGTTGAAAATTCACCAGAATCTGAAAAATATGCTCGTGATTCTCACAATGATGATGAAGTTTATGTAGTTCCAGCCTTTACAGGACTAGGAGCACCATACTGGAACCAAAATGCTCGCGGTTCTGTCTTTGGTTTGACTCGTGGAACAAGTAAGGAAGACTTTATCAAGGCAACCTTACAATCCATCGCTTATCAAGTACGTGATATCATTGACACAATGCAGGTGGATGCTCAGACAGCTATCCAAGTATTGAAAGTGGATGGAGGTGCAGCCATGAATAACTTCCTCATGCAGTTCCAAGCTGATATTTTAGGAATTGACATTGCACGCGCTAAAAACTTGGAAACCACAGCTCTAGGTGCAGCCTTCCTAGCTGGTTTGGCAGTTGGTTACTGGAAAGACTTGGATGAGTTGAAGCTCTTGAATGAAACTGGGGAACTTTTTGAGCCATCTATGAACGAATCTCGTAAGGAACAACTTTACAAGGGCTGGAAGAAGGCTGTGAAAGCAACCCAAGTCTTTGCGGAAGTAGACGACTAATACTCAATGAAAATTAAAGAGCAAACTAGGAAGCTAGCCGCAGGTTGCTCAAAGCACTGCTTTGAGGTTGCAGATAGAACTGACGAAGTCAGTAACCATACCTACGGTAAGGCGACGCTGACGTGGTTTGAAGAGATTTTCGAAGAGTATAATACTGGAAGAATAAAGCGACTTAGTTAGAAAGTGTGTAAAAATGGAATTTTCAAAGAAAACACGTGAATTATCAATTCAAAAAATGCAGGAACGTACCTTGGACCTCTTGATTATCGGTGGAGGAATCACGGGGGCTGGTGTAGCCTTGCAGGCGGGAGCTAGTGGTCTAGATACTGGTTTGATTGAAATGCAGGACTTCGCAGAAGGAACATCCAGCCGTTCAACAAAATTGGTTCACGGAGGTCTTCGTTACCTCAAACAATTTGACGTAGAAGTGGTGTCAGATACGGTTTCAGAACGTGCAGTGGTTCAACAAATTGCTCCACATATTCCAAAACCAGACCCAATGCTCTTGCCAGTTTACGACGAAGATGGAGCTACTTTTAGCCTTTTCCGTCTTAAAGTAGCTATGGACTTGTACGATCTTTTGGCAGGAGTTAATAACACGCCAGCTGCTAATAAGGTCTTGAGCAAGGAAGAAGTCTTGGAACGCCAGCCAAACTTGAAGAAAGAAGGTTTGGTAGGAGGTGGGGTTTACCTTGACTTCCGTAACAACGATGCTCGTCTCGTGATTGAAAATATCAAACGTGCCAACCAAGACGGTGCTCTCATTGCTAACCACGTGAAGGCAGAAGGCTTCCTCTTTGACGAAAGTGGCAAGATTACAGGTGTCGTAGCTCGTGATTTGTTGACAGACCAAGTCTTTGAAATCAAGGCTCGTCTGGTTATCAACACGACAGGTCCTTGGAGCGACAAGGTACGCAATTTGTCTAATAAGGGAACTCAATTCTCACAAATGCGTCCAACTAAGGGAGTTCACCTGGTAGTGGACTCAAGCAAGATCAAGGTTTCACAGCCAGTTTACTTTGACACAGGTTTGGGTGACGGTCGTATGGTCTTTGTTCTCCCACGTGAAAATAAGACCTACTTTGGTACAACAGATACAGACTACACAGGTGATTTGGAACATCCAAAAGTGACGCAGGAAGATGTAGATTATCTACTTGGCATTGTCAACAACCGCTTCCCAGAAGCCAACATCACCATTGATGATATCGAAAGTAGCTGGGCAGGTCTTCGTCCATTGATCGCAGGCAATAGCGCTTCTGACTACAATGGAGGAAATAACGGAACCATCAGTGATGAAAGCTTCAATAGCTTGATTGCGACTGTCGAAGCTTATCTATCGAAAGAAAAAACGCGTGAAGATGTTGAATCTGCTGTTAGCAAACTTGAAAGCAGCACATCTGAGAAACATTTGGATCCATCTGCAGTTTCACGTGGTTCTAGCTTGGACCGTGATGATAATGGTCTCTTGACCCTTGCTGGTGGTAAAATCACAGACTACCGTAAGATGGCAGAAGGGGCTATGGAGCGCGTAGTTGAGATCTTGAAATCAGAGTTTGATCGTAGCTTTAAACTCATCAACTCTAAGACTTATCCTGTTTCAGGTGGGGAATTGAACCCAGCAAATGTGGACTCAGAAATCGAAGCCTTTGCTCAACTTGGAGTATCACGTGGTTTGGATAGCAAGGAAGCTCACTATCTGGCAAATCTTTATGGTTCAAATGTACCGAAAGTCTTTGCCCTTGCTCACAGCTTGGAACAAGCGTCAGGACTCAGCTTGGCAGACACCTTGTCCCTTCACTATGCAATGCGCAATGAGTTGGCTCTTAGCCCAGTTGACTTCCTCCTTCGTCGTACCAACCACATGCTCTTTATGCGTGATAGTTTGGATAGCATCGTTGAGCCAGTTTTGGATGAAATGGGACGATTCTATGATTGGTCAGAAGAAGAAAAAGCAGCCTACCGTGCGGATGTCGAAGCAGCTCTTGCTCAAAACGACTTGGCAGAATTAAAAAATTAAGAAAAAGGAAAAGAGGTGGAGGGCAGCATTCCTTGTCACCCGCCCCTTCTTTTTAATGGAGACAGAAAGATGATGAATGAATTATTTGGAGAATTTTTGGGGACTTTAATCCTGATTCTTCTAGGAAATGGTGTTGTTGCAGGCGTGGTTCTTCCTAAAACTAAGAGCAATAGCTCAGGTTGGATTGTGATTACTATGGGTTGGGGGATTGCAGTTGCAGTTGCAGTATTTGTATCTGGAAAACTCAGTCCAGCTCATTTAAACCCAGCTGTGACGATTGGTGTGGCCTTGAAAGGTGGTTTGCCTTGGGCTTCCGTTTTCCCTTACATCCTAGCTCAGTTCGCAGGGGCTATGCTCGGTCAGATTTTGGTTTGGTTGCAATTCAAACCGCATTATGAGGCAGAAGAAAATGCAGGTAATATCCTTGCAACCTTCAGTACTGGTCCAGCCATCAAGGATACAGTTTCTAACTTAATCAGCGAAATCCTTGGCACCTTTGTTTTGGTGTTGACAATCTTTGCTTTAGGTCTTTACGATTTTCAGGCAGGTATCGGAACCTTTGCAGTAGGAACTTTGATTGTCGGTATTGGTCTATCACTTGGTGGGACAACAGGCTATGCCTTGAATCCTGCGCGTGACCTTGGACCTCGTATCATGCATAGCATCTTGCCCATTCCAAACAAGGGAGACGGAGACTGGTCTTACGCTTGGATTCCTGTTGTGGGACCTGTTATCGGTGCAGCCTTGGCCGTGTTTGTATTCTCAGTTTTCTAAGATATTAAAACTCAATTATCCATACCTCAATAAACATAACTTACAAAAAACGACCAAAATAAAGAGCACTTTCTCACTTCATTTTGGTCGTTTTGATTTTTTAAAGTTTATATACTGGCGTTGATTACTATTTTAGCTAAAAAGGCAGAATTCTTCACTGGTTCCTTCATCAATTTTTTGTTCTTGAATTTTATTTATGGTGTGAATAATTTTGTCTCATTATTGAGGTTTAGTACTAAGAGTCAGTTGGATTTTTTATTTTAAAAAATTAGAAAATAAAAGTATTTATAATTTTTAAGTTATGGTATAATGAATGGAGTTAACTATCCTTGGTGATATGATAGGAGCTAATCCTAAAAAGATAAATCAGGAGATGATAAAAAGAAAAAAGGAGTTTGGCTGGTATGAATTATTTCGAGGGGAATGAATTCTTCCTTCTCTTGTTTGTAGTTTTACTGATTGGTTTTGTGGTAAACTTTTTTGAAAAACGTAAGGACTACTATATTTTGGTGCTCTCCCTCTTATTTACAGGAGTTATTTATGGCAAGAGTAGAGCGATGATTGTCTATTTACTCGCCTTTGTCGTTTACCAATATTTTATAGTTTTTCTAGCACAAAGGATGGAAGCAAAGCGGTTGAAACCTCTTGTTTTTCTTTCCATTCTGCCTTTGGTGATTAATAAAGTCTTTGCCTTGACTTCTCTGCATCTGTTGGCTTTTATTGGGATTTCTTATATGTCCTTTAAAACGATACAAATCATGCTGGAAATATCGGATGGTTTGATTAAAGAAAAAATCAATATAAAAGATTATCTTCAGTTTCTACTCTTTTTCCCAACAGTTAGTGCTGGCCCGATTGATCGGAGTAGGAGATTTTTAACAGAGATAAACGATGTCATGCCACGAAAAGAGTATCTAGAGTTAGCAGGGGACGGTGTTTATCGTATCGTTCTAGGCCTTCTTTACAAGGTTGTTTTATCAACCTATGTTTACCAGATGTTACTCGCTCTAAATAATACTAGCACAGTTGTCTATTCAATCAAGTATATGTACCTCTATACCTTGTATCTGTTCTTCGACTTTGCAGGTTATAGTCTAATGGCCGTTGGAAGTAGTAATATTCTAGGTATTCAGACACCGGTGAACTTTAACAAACCTTTCTTGAGTGTTGATATCAAGGATTTCTGGACCAGATGGCATATCACCTTGTCAATCTGGTTGAGAGATTTCGTATTTTCAAGAGTCTTGATGCAGGTTATCAGAAAAAAATGGTTTAAAAATAGACTACACAATGCAACCTATGCCTATATGGTCAATATGTTGGTCATGGGCTTTTGGCACGGTCTTAGTGTTAGCTACATTGTTTATGGCTTTTACCACGGGGTTTTGATGGCTGGATTTGAAATATATCAAAAGAAAAGCAATTTTTATAAGAAAAATAAAAATAAAAACTGGTATAAGCTACTAAGTTGGTTTGTGACCATGAATTTGGTTATGATTGGTTTCTTTATCTTTTCAGGTGAACCCTATAAAATCTTACTTACGATTTTAAAGAGATAAGAAATTGAAAAGAAATCGGAAGGATCGAAGAGATAGGATAAAACGAGATGATTAAACTAAAAGCATTTTTGCTATCGCTTGTGCTCGTAATTGCGACGCTGGCCCTTTTAAATGTAACATATGTCAAGAAGATTGACGATTATTATAAAGTCAAGGATAACAGTATTCGCTATAGCACTTCGTATGAAAAGTATAAAAGTAGAGACATTCTAACAAGCAATATCACTCCTAATACCCTTGTTTTATTGGGTTCATCGGAATTGGTTGCGACAGTAAACGAAGATTACCATCCTAATAAAATTTTTAATTACAACGATTTTAATATCATGCAGATAGGGACCAGTTATTCTCAAAATATTATTCAAGCTACGACCTTGGGTTCGATTGAAGGAGCTATGAGTAAGCGAAAAGTAGCCATCGTAGAGTCTGTTCAATGGTTTGAAAAGGATGGGACTTATCAAGATGCCTTTTTGAACAAGGCTTCTCAGGAGCATATTTTTCACATGCTAAATAATGAGAAAATTAGTAAGGAAACCAAAGAGAAACTGATTAACCGCATTATTGAGATTACCAAAGGGAACAAGCAACAAAATGACATCTATAAAAAATATAAAAGTTATTTCATAGATGGAAAAGGAACCATTGTTGATAAAAAACTATTGGAGTTAGATAACGCGCTTTATTCCTTTAAGCTTAAACTAAAATTTTATGAAAATCATGCCAAATCAGACTATCCGTCATTAGGGGATAAGATACCTGACTATAATTGGGAGCAAATGACAGAACAGTTTGTAGCAGAAGTTAAAAAGAAAACAGATAACAATGACTACGCTGTAGACAACAACTACTACAATACCTATTTGAGAAATCGCTATACTTCGTTGAAAGATTCTAACAAAGATTTGAGCTATCTGGAGTCACCTGAGTATTCAGACATGGAACTTTTCTTGACAGTTGCTAAGGAATTGGGAATTGAAGTTGAAGTTATTATACTCCCAGTAAATGGTAAGTGGAATGATTACACAGGTGTTTCACGAGAGATGCGGGAAAAAACGTATAAAAAAATAGAAAATATTGCCAAGAGCCATGGTGTTACTGTGTTAAACTATGGAAATAAAGAGTATGAGGATTACTTTTTATTTGACGTGATGCACGTTGGAGTGAAAGGATGGATGGAAGTTGAAAAAGAACTTTACAAATTTGCAAACCAAGATAATTAACACACAACGTTTACTATTGTGGACTCTATTTTTCTATACGGTTATCTTGAGTATCGTGATTTACTGTTTTGTGACTGATTTTTCGAACATTCAAGAGTTTATCTATAGTGAATTTTAAGGTTATATACTATAAAAAAACTCTAGATTAAGGGAACCGCACTGATAGAGTGAGACGCAAGATAAGGCTCTATAATATTTATAGTGGAGAAATCCTCTATAGGTAGTATGGAGCCTACTTTGTTGTAGCTCCCCATGTATTCCATACTGAAAAGAATTCAAGCTATCATTGGAAAGAATCACATGGAACAAATTAAAGTTGCTTAAATGTAGTGAAAATGTATGGTAAACAATTGAAAAATTACCCTATAAAGTGGTACAATGGTAGAAAAATACTATAGTAAGAGTTTATCTTATTTAACAAAAATTACAGAAATGAATGGTTTTTCTTGATGAAACAGAGAAAAAAATTGTACCTCTTTATTGGTCGGACAGCCTTGTATTTTCTTATCTTTCTAGGGCTGCTTTACTTCTTTAGCTATCTTGGTCAGGGGCAAGGAAGCTTTATCTATAATGAATTTTAACTTGAAGGAGAATCCTTATTATGTCAAACAAACCAATAGTAGATATGATTGAAACCATTGAGCATTTTGCTCAGACCCAGCCTAGCTATCCTGTCTATAATGTTTTGGGGCAGGAACATACTTATGGCGATTTAAAGGCTGATTCGGATAGTTTAGCTGCAGCTATTGACCAACTAGACTTGCCGGAGAAGTCTCCTGTGGTCGTTTTTGGTGGCCAAGAATATGAAATGTTGGCAACTTTTGTAGCCTTGACTAAATCAGGCCATGCCTACATTCCAATTGATAGTCATTCGGCCTTGGAGCGAGTTTCAGCTATTTTAGAAGTAGCGGAGCCAAGCTTGATTATTGCCATCTCAGACTTTCCATTGGAGCAGGTTTCTACACCGATATTGAATCTAGCTCGGATTCAAGAAACCTTTGATAAAGGGAATAACTACGAAATCACGCATCCAGTCAAAGGCGATGATAATTACTACATTATCTTTACTTCTGGTACGACCGGTAAGCCTAAGGGAGTGCAGATTTCCCATGATAACCTCCTCAGCTTTACCAATTGGATGATTACGGACAAGGAATTTGCGACGCCAAGTCGTCCGCAAATGCTGGCTCAGCCACCTTATTCTTTTGATTTGTCTGTCATGTACTGGGCGCCGACCTTGGCACTGGGTGGTACGCTTTTCGCTCTTCCTTCAGCTATTACTCAGGACTTTAAGCAACTTTTTGAGACCATCTTTTCATTGCCAATCGCTATCTGGACTTCAACGCCTTCTTTTGCGGATATGGCCATGTTGTCAGAAGACTTTAATAGTGAGAAAATGCCTGGAATTACGCATTTCTACTTTGATGGCGAAGAGTTGACGGTCAAAACGGCTCAAAAACTGCGTGAGCGTTTCCCGAATGCCCGTATTATCAATGCTTACGGTCCAACAGAAGCGACAGTAGCCTTGTCAGCTGTTGCTGTGACAGACGAGATGTTGGCGACTCTCAATCGCCTACCAATCGGCTATACCAAGGCCGACTCTCCAACCTTTATCATTGACGAGGACGGCAAGAAACTGCCAAATGGTGAACAGGGAGAAATCATTGTTTCTGGACCAGCCGTTTCAAAAGGTTATATGAATAATCCTGAAAAAACGGCAGAAGCCTTCTTTGAGTTTGAAGGTCTACCAGCCTACCATACAGGAGATGTGGGAACTATGACAGATGAAGGCTTACTTCTCTACGGCGGACGCATGGACTTCCAGATTAAGTTCAACGGTTACCGCATTGAGTTAGAAGATGTCTCTCAAAACCTCAATAAGTCTCGTTATATCGAGTCTGCTGTCGCAGTACCGCGCTATAACAAAGACCACAAGGTACAAAATCTACTGGCCTATGTCATCTTAAAAGATGGTGTTCGTGAGCAGTTTGAGCGAGATATTGATATTACCAAGGCTATCAAGGAAGATTTAACAGATATCATGATGTCCTACATGATGCCGTCTAAATTCCTTTACCGAGACAGTTTGCCACTGACTCCAAATGGAAAGATTGACATCAAAGGATTGATTAACGAGGTGAATAAGAGATGATGGAGTTTTTTCAACAGCTTCCTCATTTAGAGCCATACGGCAATCCTCAGTATTTTGTCTATGTGATTGCTGCAACCTTACCCATCTTTATAGGCCTCTTTTTCAAGAAACGCTTTGCCTGGTATGAAGTACTGGTTAGTCTCTTCTTTATCGTCACCATGTTGGTAGGTGGGAAGACCAATCAATTGGCTGCCTTAGGTATTTACCTTTGCTGGGAAATATTGCTCGTACTCTTCTACAAGCATTATCGAAAAAGTAAGGATGGCAAGTGGGTCTTCTACCTAGTTAGTTTTCTGTCCCTCCTTCCGATTATCTTTGTCAAGGTGCAGCCGGCTATCAATGGAACGCAGTCTTTGCTTGGATTTTTGGGAATTTCTTACCTGACCTTTCGTTCGGTTGGGATTATCATCGAGCTGAGAGATGGAGTGATTAAGGATTTTACCCTCTGGGAATTCCTTCGTTTCCTTCTCTTCATGCCGACTTTTTCAAGTGGCCCAATCGATCGTTTTAAGCGATTTAATGAAAATTATCAGACCATTCCTGAGCGGGATGAGTTGATGGATATGTTGGATGAATCTGTTCGCTATATCATGTGGGGATTTTTGTATAAGTTTATCCTAGCTCATATTTTAGGAGAGACTTTACTCCCTCCTCTGAAGAATCTAGCCCTGCAATCAGGTGGCTTCTTTAACCTCTATGCCTTGGCAGTTATGTATACTTTTGGTCTGGAACTCTTCTTTGACTTTGCAGGTTACTCTATGTTTGCCTTAGCCATTTCAAATTTGATGGGGATCCGTAGCCCTATCAACTTTAACAAGCCCTTTTTATCAAGGGATTTAAAGGAATTTTGGAATCGTTGGCACATGAGTCTTTCTTTCTGGTTCCGTGACTTTGTCTTTATGCGAATGGTTATGGTATTGACCAGAAAGAAGGTCTTTAAAAATCGTAATGTAACCTCAAGTGTGGCCTACATTGTAAATATGCTGATTATGGGATTTTGGCATGGAGTGACTTGGTACTATATCGCCTATGGACTCTTTCATGGATTGGGCTTGGTCATCAATGACGCTTGGGTTCGTAAGAAAAAAACACTCAATAAGGAACGGAAAAAAGCAGGGAAGCCTGCTCTACCTGAGAATCGTTGGATTCAGTTGCTTGGCATGGTTATCACCTTCCATGTCGTCATGCTGTCATTCTTAATCTTTTCTGGATTTTTGAATGATTTATGGTTTAAAAAATAAAGGAAATAAAATATGGATATCAAATCAGAAGTTATCGAAATTATTGATGAGTTGTTTATGGAAGATGTTTCTGACATGATGGATGAAGATCTTTTTGATGCAGGTGTCTTGGATAGTATGGGAACGGTTGAATTAATTGTGGAGATTGAAAACCGTTTTGACATTCGAGTCCCTGTAACAGAGTTTGGTCGCGACGACTGGAATACAGCTAATAAAATCATAGCTGGTATTGTGGAGCTACAAAATGCTTAAACGCTTATGGATGATCTTCGGGCCGGTCTTGATAGCTGGTTTGTTGGTTATTTTGGTTATATGCTGTTATCCTGCAAGTATTAGACATGACATTGTATCTGAAAAGCATTCGGCAGCTTCTGTTACTGCAGAAAGTTTTAGAGAACGAAATCAAAAATCAAAAGCTTTGTCTGATACTTCTATCCGATTTATACCTTTCTTTGGTTCCAGTGAGTGGCTTCGTTTTGATGGTGCTCATCCTGCAGTATTGGCTGAGAAATACAATCGCTCCTATCGTCCTTATCTTTTAGGACAGAGTGGAGCTGCATCGCTAAACCAGTATTTTGGAATGCAACAGATGTTGCCAGAAATAGAGAATAAGCAAGCCGTATTTGTTATATCTCCCCAATGGTTTACAGAAAATGATTATGAACCTGCAGTATTTCAAGAGTATTTTAATAGTGACCAATTAACTTCCTTTTTAGAAAATCAATCAGGAGATATTAGTAGTCAGCATGCATCTAAGAGATTATTAAAACAGTTTTCAAATGTATCAATGAAAGATATAGTACAAAAAATTGCTAATAATGAATCTCTTTCAGAGTTTGATCATATTCGTATAGAAATTGGCTCTCTAATCAATCAGAAACAAGCTAATTTTTTTGGACAGTTCTCAATCAGACAGTGGTTGAAATATAAAGAACATGTTGATAAATATTTGAATACTATTCCAGACCAGTTTTCTTATCAAGAAATAGAAGATGTTATTAAAGCAGATGCTGAAAAAAATACTTCCAACAATGAATTTGGTATAGATAATCACTTCTATGATACACAAATCAGAGATTATTTGAAAAAGTTAAAAGGATCACAGACTAGTTATAATTATCTTAAATCTTCTGAGTACAATGACTTGCAGTTAGTTTTAAATCAGTTTGCCAAGTCAAAGGTCAATGTAATGTTTGTGATTCCTCCCGTAAATAAAAAATGGATGGATTTCACAGGATTAGATGAGGATATGTACCAACAAACGGTGCAAAAGATTCGCTACCAGTTAGAAAGTCAAGGTTTTACCAATATAGCAGATTTTTCTAAGGACGGCGGGGAGCCTTTCTTTATGAAGGACACCATTCACCTTGGTTGGTTGGGGTGGTTGGCTTTTGACAAGGCAGTTGATCCTTTCCTATCCAATCCCACACCAGCTCCGACTTACCATCTGAATGAGCGCTTTTTCAGCAAAGATTGGGCGACATACGATGGAGATATCAAGGACTTTCAATAGATCATAATATAGAAGAGTTCAAGAATGAAGCCTATTTTCACGTTTTTTCTTGACTCTTTTTTTGCTTGTGATATAATTAACTGGTAAACAAAATGTCAAAGAATAGTATTTTTCTCTTAAAAAAGAGAAGTCTAAAAGGAAAGGAGTCAAATATGAGACAGCTAGCGAAGGATATCGATGGCTTTTTGAATGAGGTAATTTTGCAGGCGGAAAACCAACATGAAATCCTAATAGGTCATTGCACTAGCGAGGTAGCCCTGACCAATACTCAGGAGCACATTCTCATGCTTTTGTCAGAGGAATCTTTAACAAATTCAGAATTGGCTCGTCGTCTCAATGTCAGTCAGGCGGCAGTTACCAAGGCCATTAAGTCTTTGGTCAAGGAAGGGATGTTGGAAACGTCTAAAGATCCTAAGGATGCGCGTGTAATTTTTTATCAGTTGACTGACTTGGCTCGTCCAATCGCTGAGGAGCACCATCATCACCATGAGCATACGCTTTTAACCTATGAACAAGTGGCGACTCAGTTTACTCCAAATGAACAAAAAGTGATCCAGCGGTTTTTGACTGCTTTAGTAGGAGAAATCAAATAATGAGATATATTACGGTAGAGGATTTGTCCTTCTATTATGATAAGGAACCTGTTCTTGAACATATCAATTATAGTGTTGATAGTGGGGAATTTGTTACTTTGACAGGGGAGAATGGGGCAGCTAAAACGACACTGATCAAGGCCAGTCTTGGAATTCTTCAGCCACGCATTGGAAAGGTGACTATTTCAAAGACAAATACGCAGGGTAAGAAATTGAGAATAGCCTATCTTCCTCAACAGATTGCCAGTTTTAATGCGGGTTTTCCAAGTACGGTTTATGAGTTTGTCAAGTCGGGTCGCTATCCGCGAAAAGGTTGGTTCCGTCGTTTGAATGCTCATGATGAGGAGCATATCAAGGCTAGTTTGGACTCAGTTGGTATGTGGGAACACAGAGACAAACGTTTGGGTTCTCTCTCTGGGGGACAAAAGCAGCGAGCGGTGATTGCGCGTATGTTTGCCTCTGACCCAGATGTATTTATCCTAGATGAGCCGACAACGGGAATGGATGCAGGAAGTAAAAATGAATTTTACGAACTCATGCACCACAGCGCCCATCATCATGGCAAGGCTGTTTTGATGATTACCCATGACCCTGAGGAGGTTAAGGACTATGCGGACCGCAATATTCATCTAGTTCGTAACCAAGATTCGCCATGGCGTTGTTTCAACGTTCATGAGAATGATCAGGAGGTGGGCCATGCTTAGTTTATTATCTTATGACTTTATGCAACGTGCCTTTCTGGCCGTTATTGCCATGAGTCTTTTCTCGCCAGTATTAGGAACCTTTCTTATCTTGCGTCGTCAGAGTTTGATGAGTGATACTCTTAGCCACGTCTCGCTGTCGGGTGTAGCTTTTGGTCTGGTTCTGGGGATTTCTCCGACTATTTCAACTATTGCTATTGTCTTGATTGCGGCGGTCTTTCTGGAGTATCTCCGTACGGTTTACAAGAGCTTTATGGAAATCGGGACAGCTATCCTCATGTCAACAGGACTGGCTGTTTCTCTGATTGTCATGAGCAAGGGTAAAAGCTCTAGCTCAATGAGTTTGGACCAGTATCTTTTTGGTTCCATCGTGACTATCAGCGAAGAGCAGGTTATTTCCCTTTTTGTCATTGCGGCGGTTGTTTTGATTTTGACCTTCCTCTTCCTTCGTCCGATGTACATTTTGACCTTTGATGAGGATACGGCCTTTGTGGATGGCTTGCCAGTTCGTACCATGTCCATTCTTTTTAACATGGTGACGGGGGTGGCCATTGCCCTTATGATTCCTGCTGCAGGAGCTCTTCTGGTATCGACCATTATGGTCTTGCCAGCTAGTATTGCCCTGCGTCTGGGGAAAAACTTTAAATCGGTTATGCTACTTGCCAGTGCCATTGGATTTTTGGGAATGGTGGCAGGACTTTACATTTCCTACTATGCAGAAACACCTGCAAGTGCAAGTATTACCATTATTTTTGTAACTGTCTTTTTACTCATTAGTTTAGTAAGACGTTTTATCAAATAGGAGACTAACGTGAAAAAAATTAGCTTATTGTTCGCTAGTCTATGTGCCTTGTTTTTAGTGGCTTGTTCCAATCAAAAGCAGGCAGATGGCAAACTAAATATTGTGACAACCTTTTACCCTGTCTATGAATTTACCAAGCAAGTCGCAGGAGATACTGCTAATGTAGAACTCCTCATCGGTGCTGGTACAGAGCCTCATGAATATGAACCGTCTGCCAAGGCAGTTGCTAAAATCCAAGACGCAGATACCTTCGTTTATGAAAATGAAAACATGGAAACATGGGTTCCTAAATTGCTAGATACCTTGGATAAGAAAAAAGTGAAAACCATCAAGGCGACAGGCGATATGTTGCTCTTGCCAGGTGGTGAGGAAGAAGAGGGAGACCATGACCATGGAGAAGAAGGCCATCACCATGAGTTTGACCCCCATGTTTGGTTATCACCAGTCCGTGCCATTAAACTAGTAGAGCACATCCGTGACAGCTTGTCAGCAGATTATCCTGATAAAAAAGAGACCTTTGAAAAGAACGCATCTGCCTATATCGAAAAATTGCAAGCCTTGGATAAGGCTTATGCAGAAGGCTTGTCTCAAGCCAAACAAAAGAGTTTTGTGACTCAACACGCAGCCTTTAACTATCTTGCCTTGGACTATGGACTCAAACAAGTCGCTATCTCAGGTCTCTCTCCAGATGCCGAGCCATCAGCTGCTCGTCTGGCAGAATTGACAGAGTACGTCAAGAAAAATAAAATTGCCTATATCTACTTTGAAGAAAATGCTTCACAAGCCCTTGCTAATACACTTTCAAAAGAGGCAGGTGTCAAAACAGATGTCCTCAATCCTTTAGAAAGTCTAACAGAAGAGGATACCAAGGCGGGAGAAAATTATATCTCTATCATGGAGAAAAACCTCAAAGCTTTGAAACAAACAACGGACCAAGAAGGCCCAGCTATCGAACCTGAAAAGGCAGAGGATACTAAGACAGTTCAAAATGGTTACTTCGAGGATGCAGACGTCAAGGACCGCACTTTGAGTGACTATGCAGGTAACTGGCAATCAGTTTATCCTTTCCTTGAAGATGGCACGTTTGATCAAGTCTTTGACTACAAGGCTAAGTTGACTGGTAAGATGACTCAGGCTGAATACAAGGCTTACTATACAAAAGGCTATCAGACAGATGTCACTAAGATCAACATTACTGATAACACTATGGAATTTGTTCAAGGTGGACAAAGTAAGAAATTCACCTACAAGTATGTCGGAAAGAAAATCTTGACTTATAAGAAAGGCAATCGTGGCGTGCGCTTCCTCTTTGAAGCCACAGATGCTGACGCTGGACAATTCAAGTATGTTCAGTTTAGTGACCACAATATCGCCCCAGTTAAGGCAGAACATTTCCATATCTTCTTTGGAGGCACAAGCCAAGAAGCCCTCTTTGAAGAAATGGACAACTGGCCAACCTACTATCCAGATAACTTATCTGGACAAGAAATCGCCCAAGAAATGTTGGCGCATTGATGAGAAATCGACTAGTTCTTAAGAGCTGGTCGGTTTTTGGGTAATAGATAGCTAACTATATTATAGACCTTTCAGATACCTAAGGAACTTTAAACAATAAATAAAACTCTTGAAATATCTGGACCTGTATGTTAGAATAATTTTATCGGGTAAGGTTCATTAGAACACCAAAGCCCTTAACTATGCCAGTAGTTAAGGGCTTTTTTGACGTATCTTAGCGATTTAACGGGTGTTTACAGGCTAGTCAGTCGGTCTACTTCTTACCATCTAGCCATTTGCAGACGAAATACAAAATAATTCCTGCTATAACGTCCGCTACAATAGTAAGAACGAGCTCTGGGGCAAGGTTCATTAGTTTCACCTCCTCTCACGAACCGTAAGGAACGTAATCGGTAACCGATGACAAAAATAGTATACCACACTAAATTTAGATCATCAACCTTGTTTAATTCTTGAAATGTAGGGAATAGGCAAAAAGTCTTTAAAACTTTAAAATCAGAAAACGTATAGTATCAGATGTATAAAATTTTGATGTTATATCAATTATAAAAGTGGATAGGAAAGTTTTCTGATTATCAGAATTCCTTCCTATCCACTTTTTGAAGATTGTAAGTTAGCTTAATTTTATATAGAATCAGTTTATTTGTTTTATTTATCAAAACCTTGCAAAGCTTTTTGGCGTTCTTCTACTTGACCTTTAGCATCTAGTTTATTACCAGCGTATACAGCTGATTCCCATGATCCGTACATTGGATTTGGGAAGATGATGAATTTTTCACCGAATTCTTTTTGCAATTCTTCAAGTTGTTTATCACGGTCAGATTCAGAAGTCTTAGAAAAATCTGCAAAGTCTACGAGGTTATCACCAAATAATAAGATAAGATTTGTTTTTTCTTGAACTTTTTGGCGACGACCTTCTTTGGATTTTACACCACTTTCTAAGAACATGAGATGATCACGTCCTTGAACAGGAATTCCTTCACTTTCAAGATTTTTAATGGTAGCATCTACTTGATTAGCTGAGCGGTCAGAAATATAGTAGATTTGGACACCGTTTTGATCAGCAAATTGAAGAAAATCCTTGGCGCCTGGGACGGCTTTTGCTGCAGCTTTTTGAACCCAAACATCCCAATTTTCGGGTGTAAATGCTGTACCGTCTTTGACATTTTGTACTTGATAAGGGCTATTATCTAGGACAGTTTCATCCAAGTCTAAAACGATAGAGTAAGGTTTGTCTGATTCTGTTTTGAGTAATTCCTTTAGGTGATTTGTTGCAACGTTATAACCCTGTATGTATAAAGCTTTAGTTTCAGCTGATTTTTGATACCAAAGAGTTGACATAGTGTTTTCTCTTGACCGTAGTTGGTCATATGTCAATGTAATCTGATTATCAGATGAGCTATTATTGCTTGTCTGTGTTTCTGTAGACTTTGTTGCACAACTAGCCAATAAGACGACAGAAGCAAGTGCAGAAAGGATTGTAACAGTAGTTTTTGCTGTTTTCATGAAATATCTCCTATTTATTCATTTCAATAAATAGTATAGCACGAGAGAAAAGTTAAGGCAAGTTATTCCCTGACCATTGATGTAGATTCTATAGAAGTTAATGTAATGAAAAAAGCGATTACTAACTTGAAATGTAGTTTCACCTCTAATTATTGACATTTCAGGAAAAATCGCAGTAAAAATTGCACAGCCTTCTTTAAATGTGCTATAATACAGGAAAAATAATAATGGAGGTCACGATAATGGCAACATTTTTGATGATTTTTGTGGTGGTTTGTGTGCTCCTATTGGTGATAGTCACACTGAGTACAGTTTATGTGGTTCGTCAGCAGTCGGTGGCGATTATTGAGCGCTTTGGGAAATATCAAAAGGTTGCCAATAGCGGTATTCATATTCGCTTGCCTTTTGGGATTGACTCGATCGCAGCTCGGATTCAGTTGCGCTTGTTGCAAAGCGATATTGTGGTTGAGACCAAGACCAAGGACAATGTGTTCGTTATGATGAATGTAGCGACTCAGTACCGTGTCAATGAGCAGAGCGTGACAGATGCTTACTATAAACTCATGCGTCCAGAATCTCAAATTAAATCTTATATCGAAGATGCCCTTCGTTCTTCTGTTCCAAAATTAACCTTGGATGAATTGTTTGAGAAAAAAGATGAGATTGCCCTTGAAGTCCAACACCAAGTAGCAGAAGAAATGACTACTTACGGTTATATTATCGTGAAAACCTTGATTACCAAGGTCGAACCAGATGCAGAAGTTAAGCAATCCATGAATGAAATCAATGCGGCGCAACGCAAGCGGGTCGCAGCGCAAGAATTGGCGGAAGCAGACAAGATTAAAATCGTCACTGCAGCTGAAGCAGAAGCAGAAAAAGACCGCCTTCATGGTGTGGGGATTGCCCAACAACGTAAGGCGATTGTGGATGGATTGGCAGAGTCTATCACAGAACTCAAGGAAGCCAATGTTGGCATGACAGAAGAACAAATCATGTCCATCCTCTTGACCAACCAGTATTTGGATACCTTGAATACCTTTGCCTCTAAAGGAAATCAAACAATCTTTTTACCAAATACTCCAAATGGTGTGGATGATATCCGTACTCAAATCTTGTCAGCCCTTCGCGCTGAGAAGAAATAATAGACTAAAGAGCTTGGCAACAGGCTCTTTTTGCATTGCATTTGTTAAGAAAAGCAAAGAACATTGATATACATTTAAATAAAAATTATTGTATGTTGTCCCCCTTAATTTGGAATGATAAGGGAATAACTAGAAAGATTTGTGAATACAAACTATTTCTGATATACTAAATATACAGTAATAATGAATGATAGGATATGGGATGAAAGAATTTCAATTTGAGAGAAAGCAGCGTTTTTCTTTGAGGAAATATACAATAGGAGCTTGTTCGGTCTTGCTAGGAACGAGTTTATTTTTTGCTGGTATGGGGGCTCAACCCGTACAGGCTACAGAAACGACTTCAACACTAATTTCAAGTCATTATTTGGATGAGCAGGATTTACCTGAAAAGCTGAAATCTGAGTTGCAATGGTTTGAAGAAAATAAGATTGAGGTAAAAGAGGGAAAAGAATACTATTTTGTCTATCGAAAATTGGCTACAAGATTACCAGAAACAGGTCTGTTTTCTAATGATGGGATGTTTATCTTGGGAGCAGGATTATTATTGCTTCCCTTCACTTTAATCAAGAGAAAAAGGGGAGCGTCTTACTTCCTTGTGAGCGTCTTTGCTGTTGGTGGTTGGGTAGCATCCATCTCTGCTTTAGAAAATCTGGTAGAATTGCAACCAGCCCTTGTTAAGAGAGTAGAAGGTCAGTTTTTACCAAGTCCTGAAACAGTCCAAGGATATGAATTTACGGGATATTATTTGGTAAGAGATAGTGTTAGCAAGGAACTTTCTGTTGATAAGGTAGAGTCGCCAGCATTATCTCAAAAGGAGGAAAGTTTAGAACCTCAATCTAAGAAGATTGTACCACAGACTGCATCTCATTTTAGCTCGACTAAAGATCTTGTGCAATCTCCTCAACCATCTTACGCAGTTGAGTCTGTTTTAAATCCAACTTCTGAAAAAAGTATGAGTATTGAGTCTAAAAAAGTACCAGATGAAGGAATGAAAACTGTTACTGAAGACAAGCCAGAACTGGAAGTTAGGATAGGGGAGATAGAGTTTGAAACTCAATTGCAGTCTGACCCAACTCTGGCTAAGGGAGAAAAAAGAATTTCTATAGAAGGTGCCAAGGGACAAGAACGAATCTTAACAGAAGTAAGGGTTGTCGATGGTATTGTTACGCGAAATGAAATAGGGAGAGAGGTGCTTCGTGAACCAGTTACTCAGGTGATTTTGGTCGGGACAAAAGAGAAGGAACCTCAAGAAAATGGTATAAGCCTAGCCTCGGAAGTCCAACCACCTCTTCCGTCTTATGAGGGCGGTGTTTCCGGCGAATCCTTGGTGGAACCGTCCCTTCTATCTTATGAAGGCGGTGTTTCCGGTGAGTCCTTGGTAGAACCAGCGCTTCCCTCTTATGAAGGTGGTGTTTCCGGTGAGCCTTCGGTAGAGCCGTCTCTTCCATCTTATGAGGGCGGTGTTTCCGGCGAGTCCTTGGTGGAACCGTCCCTTCCCTCTTATGAAGGCGGTGTTTCCGGTGCATCCTTGGTGGAACCGTCCCTTCCCTCTTATGAGGGTGGTGTTTCCGGTGAGCCTTCGGTAGAGCCGTCTCTTCCGTCTTATGAGGGCGGTGTTTTCGGCGAGTCCTTGGTGGAACCGTCCCTTCCCTCTTATGAAGGCGGTGTTTCTGGCGAATCGTTAGTAGATCCGTCTCTTCCATCTTATGAAGGTGGCGTTTCCGGCGATCCTTCGGTAGAGCCACCTCTTCCATCTTATGAAGGTGGTGTTTCCGGTGAGCCGGAGATACAGGAGGCTCTCCCAGAGTATAAAGAAGACACTCAACTTCCTCAGACTAAAGTAGAGACCAAAGCTGTTCCTTATGAAACCATTTATGAAAAGAATGAGGAACTAGACCACGGCGTTACAAGAGTGAAAATTTCGGGTGTTGAAGGACAAGAACAAGTTACTACTACCTATACTAAAGATCAAGCAAGTGGAAATATTTCTGAGAATAAAACTGTCAAAATAGTAGCTAACAAAGTTGATCAAGTTGTAGAAGTTGGAACTAAACCGAGTGTTGAAACTACTATCCTATCTCATAAAACGATTTACCAGGTGAATCCTGCTTTGGAGTTCAGAAAAGAGGAAGTAGCGGTTGCAGGGAGTGATGGTTCGGTGGAAACTAGGACGACTTATCAACTAGACAAGGCAACAGGTCAGGTGACGGTATCTGACACTACTAGACAAGTAAATCCAGCAGTCGATAAAGTGATTCAAGTTGGTAATGTGGAAAAAGTAATTCAACCGATTGTGGTTACTGAGGAGCGAAGAGAGGATTCTTCACTTGCTAAAAATATAGAAAAGATAGCATCTGAAGGAGAAGTTGGTGAGAATACACTTACCAGAACCTACGCTATCAATGAACAAACTGGTGAATTGGTTAATCCTCAAGAAGTGAGTCAAATAACAAAGCCAATGAAACCGAGAGTTGTTTTAGTTGGTAGTCAGGAGGATAAACCACACTTACTTCCGGCTAATAGTGAGAGAGAAGATGCTGTGGATGTGTCTGCTCTGACCACAAGCGCGAGATCAGTAGATTTCTTACATGACAGTAAACTAAAAGCACAGTTAGAGCCTACCTATGATCCTCGAGATATTATAACAAAGAGAATTGCGCTCAGAAAAACACACCCAAATATCACTGACCAAGAAGTCAAAGATATGTTGCGCACAGAGTATCTTCAAAAATTGTCAATTCAAGAAGGCTTTGATCAGACGAAGACGCAAGCTGAGTCAAGTTTCAAAAAGATAGCCTCGCATACATTGGGAATTATAGGAGATACCCCTGAAAATCGCAGCAAGGTCAAACAAGAGCTTGAGCAATACAAAGAGCAGATTTTGTTGGGACTGTCTTATATCAATCGTTTTTATAATATTCAATTTGGGGACACGAATATTCGTGATATTCTGGCCTTTAATCCAAGTTCATTTGGCAATAAGACAATGACCGCCTTGGATAGTTTGAAAAAATTAGGATCCATGTCTTATGAAGAGATGAAATTGACCAATAGTCCTCAAACATTTACAAAATATTTATCTACTATTACAGGTAAGGCTAGTTTGAAGGAATTTTTAGACAGCAATCGCCAACTCTTTACGTCAGATGATGCGGATACCTGGCTTAAAAAATCTAGCCAAGCTATGATTGTTGAAAAACCATCTAAGGAAAATCCTTCAGCGCATGTCGGGTTGTATAGCAAGTTGACAGCTGGGGAAAAGGATCCTCGTAAACAAGAAGCCAATATGGCTGCTATTTTGGGACTTTTGAATGTGAAAGAACCAAATGTTTACGTGATTAGTAATATGGCGACGATTACTTATGGTAATATTGGTTCCTATATAGATACTTCTCTTGCCCAGTCTAATCCAACTAAGTATCAGGCTGAGCTTGCTAGAGTCAAGTCTTTAATTGAAAAGGCGGCTGTACAACAAGCCAACTATGTTGATACTCTTTATCGTATAACAAAACCAGAAAATCGTGATAAGTTGCTGACAAATCGTTTGATTATTGATACGATGAAGAAATATACAAGCAATCAGAATGCCCAGATTGATAGCACTTGGTCACCAGCTACTGGTAATGGAGCTGATAAGGGGGTCGACCAGTTTATGACTCCTATGAATTACTATTCTCCAGTAAGTAAGGTGGGAGCTGAGGCCAATGGATTAGGTGTCCGTTACTTTATAGATAGAGTTCTGGATGATAGAGGTTCAGCTACTTATTCTCATGAAATGACGCACTTACTAGATAGAACGGTCTTGTTTAATAATCACGGTCGTCGAGATGGTACAGGAGCAGAGTTTTATGCGCGTGGTATTTTTGAAAACTCCTATAATCCAGAAAAGGATACTTATTTCAATCTCAACTTTGTATATGATGAGAGTGATAAGAATGGATTTTACAATAAAACACCTGATCGATTTAAAACGGCAGAAGATTTGCAATCTTACATGAAGGGAAGTTTTGATGTCCTTTATACTCTAGATTACCTAGAAGCAGAGGCAAGTAAAGACTTATCTGCAGAAGACAAGATGAGTTATTTCAAAAAAATAACGCCAATCACTTCAACAGGTTCTAGAACTTGGGTAGATTACCGTAATCCAGCAGTTAAACCGACTCATAAGAGTGAGGAGATTCAAACTCTTAACTTAGAAGATGCCAAAAAATTGACAGATGTTGATAGTTTGATTGACAATCATATCATGGTCAACCGTTATATCATTGCTGGTTTTTCAGATAAAGGTAAGATTGCAGCAAACGGTTACTATACTGTTGATATGTTTGATACCATTTATGGTGTTAGTCAAAATGACTCTGGTATGAGTGGGGACATCACCTTTAGAAAACAAGCCTTTGAATTGATGGCTGCTTTGGGCTATTATGAAGGATTTGTACCTTATGTGTCAAATCAGTTTAAAAAACAAGCTGAAGAAGAAGGCAAACCGTTATCTGATAAATATATTTTTGATAACATTTTAGGAAAATCTTACGCAGCTTTCAAAAAAGAGCAAATAACTGAGCGTGTTGAGAAATTAGGTAAGTTAAAACGAATTACTATAAATTACAACGGAAAAGAAGAAGTGATTGATAGTAAAGAAAAATTACAAGAGCTTATGAATAAAGCTGTTAAAGAAGAACTTGCTCAAATAAAAGCAGGCAATACAACGGCTAAAAAGTTTAAATTTATCGAAACTCCAGTTCAAAAACTGAAAAAAGCGATTTATAAAGCTTATCTCAAAGATTCAGATGACTTTAGACGGTCGATTTATAATAGCTAAGACAAAAGGAACATCTCTCTGGAATGAACATTCAGAGGGGTGTTTTTTGGTTCTTGTAAGCTTCGATCTTATTTCTTGAAAATGACAGTTTGTTTGAACATGGAGTGATTTTCAGACTCCTCCACAAATTATAGAATCTTTTCTGAGGATTTAGGGAGTGATAGAGGAAGTCTTGAAAGCGCTTTTGTTTTGTGCTATAGTCAAGTAAATTGAATCGTTTAAAGAGGAATGCTTGTATGATAAGAGAAGAAGTTTTACGAAATCACTGGTTTTTTAGCCAAGAGGTAGGGAAAGAAGAGGCCTTGGCACCGGATTTTCAGAGGGAAAATTGGCAGGCTATTCAAGTGCCACACGACTGGAGTATTTACAATGATTTTGACCAGTATTCGCCAGCGCAAAATGAGGGTGGTCAGTTAAACGGGGGTCAAGCCTGGTACCGGACGCAGTTTTACTTGGAAGAAGATGCCAGTCTTGTATCGGTGCGTTTGTTGTTTGATGGAGTTTACATGAATGCCCAAGTCTATATTAACGGGCAAGTACTGGGCTATTATCCCAATGGCTATACGCCCTTTTCTTATGATATCACGCCTTATCTAAGAAATGACGGGACTGCCAACCAGCTTGCGGTTTTTGTGGAAAATCAGCAACCTAGCAGTCGTTGGTACTCGGGTAGCGGTATTTACCGAGAAGTAAAATTATTGATTACAGATTCGGTGCATCTGGATTTATATGGGATTAAGATAGAAAGTCCCAAGCTCAAGGAACAAAGAGATGGATGGGTGGAAACCCAGCTTGAAAGCAAGGTTTCAAATTATGGATCTCAGTCCGTGTCGGTGTATTTGGAGCAGAGTATCTGGTATGACGGGCAGCAGCTGTCAGACTGGCTGGCGACAGACTCTCTAGTGATTGAGTCTGGGGACAAATATTCTTTCCAACAAGCCATATCAATTTTTCAACCCTTGCTTTGGGATATTGATCATCCCCACCTTTACCAATTGAAGATTCGCCTTTACAAAAATGGCGTCTTGGTTGATGAAGAAGAGGAGACCTTTGGTTACCGCTATATGGATTGGCAAGCGGATAAGGGCTTCTTTCTAAATGGTCGCTGGTTGAAGATTCATGGGGTTTGTTTGCACCATGACTACGGAGCGCTGGGAGCTGTGGAAAACAGGTCAGCTGCCGAGAGACGCTTGCGCCAGATGAAGGAAATGGGCGTCAATGCAATCCGAATCACCCATAATCCAGCCAGCAGTATTTTGCTGGATGTGGCTGCCAAAATGGGCCTACTCATCCAAGAAGAAGCCTTTGATACCTGGTATGGAGGCAAGAAAGAATATGATTATGGTCGCTTTTTTGAGGAAGAAGCGACTCATCCAGAAGCGAAAGCAGGCGATTTCTGGTCAGATTACGATTTGCGCATCATGATTGAGCGTGGCAAGAACAATCCAGCTATTTTTATGTGGTCCTTGGGAAATGAAGTCAGCGAAGCAAATGGCGATGCCCATTCATTGAAGACGATCAAACGCTTGCTAGAAAGGGTCAAGGAGGTTGATGATAGCCGTTTTGTGACCATGGGAATGGATCAGTTCCGCTTTGGAGATGGAACTGGAGGTCATGAAAAGATTGCTGATTTGCTGGATGTGGTGGGTTTGAATTACTCGGAAGATAATATTGACGCGATTCGCAAAAGACATCCCAAGTGGCGACTTTATGGGTCTGAAACCTCATCGGCTACACGGACGCGTGACAGCTATTTTCGACCAGATAAGGAATGGGTTGGAGATAATCGTCGCGTGCGGAATTTTGAACAGTCAGACTATGGCAATGATCGGGTTCCTTGGGGGAAGACGGCGACGGCTGCTTGGATAGCAGATCGAAATCGGCTAGACTATGCAGGTCAGTTTATCTGGACAGGAGTGGACTATATCGGTGAGCCGACTCCTTGGCACAATCAAAATGACACGCCTGTCAAGAGTTCCTATTTTGGGATCGTGGACACGGCAGGGATTCCTAAAAATGATTATTATCTCTATCAAAGTCAGTGGTTGAATGGTGATCAAAAGCCTATGGTTCATATCCTGCCCCATTGGAATTGGGAAATCCACAAGAGTTATCAACAAGTTGTGGATAAGTATGGGGATATCCCTGTTCGAGTGTATTCAAATGCTGGTTCTGTAGAGTTATTTCTCAATGGAAAATCCCAAGGCAGAAAGACTTTTCAGGAAAAATGGACCTCAGATGGTAGAAAATACCAAGAGGGAGCAAGTTCTGACCAACTTTATCTCGAATGGCGTTTTCCTTATCAACCGGGAGAATTGTCTGCTGTGGCCTATGACCGTCAAGGGAAGCTTGTGGCAGAAGATAGGGTGGTGACTGCAGGTAAGCCAGCCAAAATCGGGCTCCATGCCGAGAAAACAAAACTGGAGCCAGATGGGCAAGACCTCCTCTATCTCTATTTTGATGTATTGGACAAGGATGGAAATTGGGTTCCGACTGCTTCCAATCAGCTTCATTTTAAAATTGAGGGCCTTGCTCGCATTGTGGGTGTGGATAATGGCAGACAGGCCAGTCGTGAACGTTACCAGGCTCAGAAGAATGGTCGTTTTAAGAGGAAAGCCTTTCATGGCAGGGGTGTTGTTTTAGTTCAGAGCTTGGAGCAGGTGGGACAAGTAAGAGTAAAAGCCAGTGCTAGAGGGCTAGAGCCAGCAAGTTTTGATCTCTTAGTGGGAGAGGCTTTGGCTTTCCAACCAGTGAAAAATAAGTGCTTGTTTGAGATTCGAGTGGACAAGAGGGCAGGTTTACAAGAAGGAGATTCCCCAGCCATTGGACTTTATCCACAAACTGTGGATAACCCTGTGAACAAGGTGGGGAATAGTGAAGTGATTTGGGAGACGAGTGGTAGTGCTCATGCTATTATCAAGCAGGGGGTGCTTCATTGCTTGTCTGCAGGGGACTTGGCTATCCGCGCCATTTATCAAGGGAAGACCTATCAAATGCATTTGCAGGTTGCAGAAAATACCTCGCTAGGGCAGGCGGTTTCTGTACGACCACTTCGCTTGTATACAGCTAAGGGGACTTATCCACAGCTTCCGTCTTCGGTCTTGGTGGACTATGAGTCAGGCGGTGCAAAACGAGTCAAGGTTGTTTGGGAGGAAATTCCTAAAGAAGCTTTGGAAAGCTTTCATGAATTTATGGTATCTGGCCAGCTAGAAGGATTGGATTTAAAGCCTTCGGCTCAGGTTTGTGTCCAAGGGATTTGCGCTATTGAGCTTGAAAGGGTTTGGACGCTTGTCAAGGAAGCACCACACTTACCAGACCGAGTCAAGCTAGTCTTATCAGATGGCAGACGAGATACGGCCAAGGTCACTTGGGATGAACTCGAACCTCAAATCTATGCTCATGTAGGAGAATATGTTCTTACAGGGCAGGTAGCGGGCTGTGAGTTGCCAGCAACAGTCACCATTCATGTGACAGATGCTAGTGTAGATGGAGAAGTTATTTCCAATCAGTGGACAGGGTCCAACCTGCCTCTGGTCTTTGCTTCCCACTCAGAGCCTAATCATCCAGCCTCTTACCTCAATGACAAGGTTATTGCTAGGAAGAAATCGACAGCCAATACTTGGATTGCCAAGTCAGAGCAAGCTAGCGTCGGCATTCTGTTTGGAGATGCAGGGATTTTAAAACCGCGATTTGTGGATAATGTGACCTTGTATTATGTTGAAAATCAAGATTACGTGGCGGTGGAGCCGACCTTTATTGATTATTATGTGGGGAATGAGCCTGCCTTGCCTCGGACTCCTAACTATTTGGACAAGGATTCTCTGCTCAAACAAGAGGAGAATTGGCGCCCTGTATCAGGCATCCGAAAAGTGTCAAGCGACAAAGATGAAGAGCTTCGTTTTGAATTTGATAAGGTGGAGACCTATGCCCTTCGTCTTCGATTTGAAGGCTTGACCAGTCCCCTAGCGCTAACAGAATTGCAAGTGCATGCTAAAAAAGTAAAGAAAAATGTAGATAGGAAGTAGTATGGTAAGAGAAATAAAACCGCACGGGCCCTTGCCTAGTCAGGCCCAGCTAGCTTATTTAGAGGATGAACTAGCAGCCTTTATCCATTTTGGCCCTAATACCTTTTATGACCAGGAATGGGGGACAGGTCAGGAGGATCCTGAACGCTTTAATCCGACCAGGTTAGATGCGCGTGAGTGGGTTCGCGTGCTCAAGGAAACGGGCTTTAAAAAGTTGATTTTGGTGGTCAAGCACCACGACGGCTTTGTCCTCTATCCGACGGCTTACACAGATTATTCGGTCAAGGCCAGTCCTTGGAGGAATGGAGAGGGGGACTTGCTCCTTGAAGTTTCCCAAGCTACCACAGAGTTTGATATGGATATGGGGGTCTACCTATCACCTTGGGATGCCCACAGTCCTCTCTATCATGTGGAGCGAGAAGCGGACTATAATGCCTATTATCTGGCACAGTTGAAGGAGATTTTATCAAATCCTGCCTATGGTAATGGAGGGAAATTTGCTGAGGTCTGGATGGATGGTGCCAGAGGAGAAGGCGCTCAAAAGGTCAATTATGAATTTGAAAAATGGTTTGAAACCATTCGTGACCTGCAGGGAGATTGCTTGATTTTTTCAACAGAAGGCACCAGCATTCGCTGGATTGGCAATGAACGAGGGTATGCAGGTGATCCTCTATGGCAAAAGGTGAATACTGACAAACTAGGGACAGAAGCAGAGCTGGACTACCTTCAGCATGGAGATCCCTCAGGTACGATTTTTTCAATTGGTGAGGCAGATGTTTCCATCCGGCCAGGCTGGTTTTACCATGAAGATCAGGATCCTAAGTCTCTCGAGGAGTTGGTAAAGATTTATTTCCACTCGGTGGGGAGGGGCACACCTCTTTTGCTCAATGTCCCACCGAATCAAGATGGGCTCTTTGATGAGAAAGATATCCAGCGCCTCTATGAATTTGCGGCCTACCGTGACGCGCTCTATAAAGAAGATTTGGCTCTGGGAGCTAAGGTATTTGGTCCAGCTCTATCACCAGACTTTGCTTGTCATCATCTGACAGATGGCCTTGAGACCAGCTCTTGGGCAAGCGATGCAGACTTGCCAATCCAGTTAGAACTCGACTTAGGGACACCTAAAACTTTCGATGTGCTTGAGTTAAGAGAAGATTTGAAGCTAGGGCAACGAATCGCTGCTTTTCATGTGCAAGTAGAGGTGGACGGCGTCTGGCAGGAATTTGGAACGGGGTTCACAGTTGGTCATAAGCGCCTCTTGCGAGGGCCACTGGTAGAGGCGAAAAAGGTGCGCGTGATGATTATAGAGGCACGGGATTTACCTGTACTGACTAAGATTTCACTCTATAAAACTCCTAGCTTATCACAAAAAGTAGTTGTTCAGGGACTAGCATTTGCAGAAAAAAGTCTGGCTGTAGTAAAGGGAGAGATTCTTCATTTTAGGGTTGAACGTAGCGAGAGTAATACTCCTTTGGAGGCTAAGATTTCGATTCAACCGGGGACAGGTGTCCATGGCGTCGCCTATCAGGACGAGATACAAGTCCTTCAATTTCAAGCTGGGGAAAGCAAAAAAGATTTGACCATACCAACCCTATATTTTGCTGCCAATAAGACCTTGGATTTTTATCTGAATCTGACTGTTGACGGACAGTTGGTTGATCAAGCTCATATTTTAGTTGAAACGAGATAAAATATCTTCACAATTCATTTCCTTTTCGAATAAATAGATGGAACCATCGAATCTAGCAAAATTAGATTTAAAACTGTGGTATAATAGAAGGAGGAAATGGATGACTTTAAGACATCCGGGCATCAGCCCAACTAACGATTTGGTTGCTAAGAAGATTTTTAGCAATCCGGAAATCACTTGTCAATTTATCCGTGATATGCTGGATTTACCAGCAAAAAATGTGACTATTTTGGAGGGAAGTAATATTCACGTCTTGCCTTCCCTGCCGTACTCGGCGCAGGCTTTCTATACCAGTATAGATGTTTTAGCTGAACTAGATAATGGAACGCAAGTAATTATTGAAATTCAGGTGCATCATCAGAATTTTTTCATCAATCGCCTGTGGGCTTACTTGTGCAGTCAGGTCAATCAGAATCTTGAAAAAATTCGCCAACGTGAAGGTGATACACACCAGAGTTACAAACATATCGCACCAGTATACGCAATCGCAATTGTGGACAGCAATTATTTCCAAGATGATTTGGCTTTTCATAGCTTTAGCATGCGAGAGGACACGACAGGTGAGGTATTGACCAGCACAAATAACGGTCAGGAAAACCATCTGGTCAAGATGGCATTCTTGGAATTAAAAAAATACAGAGAAACCAGCAAAGATAGCATTCGCAAACCGTGGTTAGAGTTTTTCGGTAACAAACCTTTTACTCAAGAACCCGAGCGAGCCATCAGCCAAGCAGACCAACTGCTAGACTACAAGAGCTGGTCCGAGGAGGACAGGAAGATGTTTAGTGAACAACGCAGACGCGAAGAACAAGCCTTGTTAGCGCATGACTATGCCTTGGAACAAGCTGAAGAAAAAGGTTTAGAGCGGGGTCGTGCAGAGGGCATTGAACAGGGACTGGAACGAGGACGAGCAGAGGGTGTTGAACAAGGTCTAGAGCGTGGGAAAATCTTTACCTTTCTAGATTTAGTACGCCAACATGTTTTAACTTCCGAATTTGCGAGTGAACAATTGGGTATGACTGCCGCTGAGTTTGAGGCGCTATTGAAAGACCATCACAAACAATGGACAAGAAAACCATCTGGTTAAGATGGCATTCTTGGAATTAAAAAAATACAGAGAAACCAGCAAAGATGAGGTTCGCAAGCCGTGGTTGGAGTTTTTCGGGAACAAACCTTTTACCCAGCAACCCGAGCGAGCCATCAGCCAGGCAGATCAACTGCTGGACTACAAGAGCTGGTCCGAGGAGGACAGGAAAATGTTTAGTCAACTACGTATGCGCGAAGAACAAGCCTTATTAGCGCATGACTATGCCTTGGAACAAGCTGAAGAAAAAGGCTTAGAACGTGGTCTTGAACGTGGTCGTGCAGAAGGTATTGAACAAGGTTTAGAGCGCGGGAAAGTTGAAGGAAGGGAAGAGGGGAAACTCTTTGCCTTCTTAGACATGGTTCGCCAACATGCTTTAACTTCCGAATTTGCGAGTGAGCAATTAGGTATGACCGTCGCTGAGTTTGAGGCCTTGTTGTAAGTAGAAAACGATGACATGTTACCGAAATGAGGTAGCATGTTTTATTTTTGGTTCATATGTTTTACGGATAATTTTTTCTTATGCAGTGCAAAAGTAATTTGTCTCACCCTTCAAACTTATTTATTTTTCTACTAACCCTTTATGAATGCGCTATCTTTGTGAATGGAATTAAAACAAAAGCAAATTTATCATAAACATATGTGAATTATTTATTTATAAAAAAGGGAAAACATACCGAATCAATTTATCTGAAAATTCCCTAATTTCGCAAAAACTTTTTAAAATTTTTTTGGAAAATTTTAATTCAAATCATTTGCATATATATTGAAAATAAGATAAAATGTAAATTGTAGATTTCTACATACAGGTGTCATGTGGAAATCAAATCATTAACCTCACAAAAGGAGAAAATAATGGGAAACAAACCATCTATGAGTCGTGTTGAACGTCTGCACCGTGAAAAGGTCACGCGTTACTCGATCCGTAAATATAGTTTTGGGGCAGCTAGTGTAGCGGTTGCTGCTCTTTTCATGTTCTTAGGTAATGGAGCTGTATCTGTTCAAGCGGATCAAATCCAACCTGGAGACACAGCTGCTGCTCAGCCAGCAACTCCAGCTTTGGACAAGACCCAACTTGAAAGCTACATTTCAGAAATTGAAACAAAACTTTCTAACGGTTCTTACGATAACAAAACTGAGGAAAGTGTTGCAGTATTAAAAGCTGAACTAGAATCTGCAAAAGCTACATTAGCGAACGCAACTACTCAAGCTGAACTAAAAACAGCTTACAGCAAACTTGTCACTACAGCTAACTCTAAATTAAAAAACAAACCTGTAGAGAAAAAAGAAACTCCAGCAGTAGATACAACTGAAGGTAAAGAAACTGTAGGTAAAAAAGCAGAAAACACTGAGAAAAATCCAGAATCTAACTCAATCGAAAACACCGGTTCAAAAGACGAACGTAACGGTAAAGTATTAGATAAAGATAATGCGTTTAGAGCTGAGACAACTGCAACTCAGGGTAACTTTACTTATTCTATGGAGTATTCTAATGGAAAAGAAATTTACCTTTATAATGAAGAAGACGCAGATGTCAATATTACAGTTAACTCAACAGCCGGAAAAATCAAAAGAGCAACAGTTAAAGCTGGAAGTGGTCAGTTCACACTAAAAGAGAAAAGTGATGCAGCGATAGCTTATGCGAAAGGTCAAAGCTCAACTAAGCCTGAGGAAGAAGAAGTTGAACGAGATGATTTTGGTTGGAGTTATCATCAAATAATCACTGAAACTCAAGGTCCAGTAACAATTAAAATCACTGGTAAACCAAATGATACTTTTAAAGGGCTTAAACCTTACACAAAAACTGAAGATCAACGAGCAGTATTGGGAGCAAGATATCTAGAACTTGAAGATTCTACTGGAGCTAAACTACCTGGAGGTAGGACTCCATCATCTCCTGGTTATTTCAATTTAGTTGTTAAATCTCAAACATATAAATACGATATTCAACCAGTAGCAGAGGGGGATAAAGTTTCTGTTGCAGATATCAACAACTTAACTCCAACTGATATTAACAACATCAAAGAGAAAATCAAGATTCAATATTCTGATAAAGCAACGACAGAAGATGCTCGACTAGCTTCTAAAAAAGGAGAAGTCTTAGCAGATAGATCTACAGTGGTGAAAGAAGTCGCTGTTGCAAATGGAACAGTTACTGTTACCTATAATGACGATTCAGTAGATACTACTCCAGTTGCAAATGTAGCACGTACCAACCCAGCACCAACAGTAGAACTTCCATATTCAAATGCTGACAAACGTCAAATCTATGTTTACACAGGTGAAAATACTGACTTAACATTCACAGGTAAAGATGAAACAACAGTTAAAAACTTATACCTACGTGGACCAGGTGGTATTGGAAGTGATAACACTGCAGGTTATGGATTTACAACAGGTAAGATTGATAACGATGTAGTTACAAATGGCGAAGGAACAGTATCTGCTGATAAGAGAACAGCAACTATCAAGATGACAGGTGTTACAACTCTTAAAGCTCCAAACCAATGGACAAGTTTCATCGTGGCTAATGATAATGATGACGCCAGCTCAATGCCATCAGATCAAACTTTTGATGCTTCAACTGATAATGCAGTACGTCAACAAAGACCAGGATACGTTCAATTCGTTGTTAAATCTCAAACAGATAAGTACGATATCAAGGCTCCAACAGAAAAAGTTACAGTAGCAGATCCAGCTAACGTAACAGATGAAGAGTTCGATACAATCAAAGCAAAATTAAAACTTGAGTACAATAAGTCTAATGACGATGCGAATATCTCAAAAGATGCTGATGTTGCAGATCAAAATTCTAAAATTGCTTCAATAGAAAAAGATGCTAAAGGAAATCTTGTAGTAACATATACAGATGGTTCAAAAGACACAAGACCATTATCAGACTTTATAAATAAAGCGCCAACAGTAGAACTTCCATACTCAAATGCAGACAAACGTCAAATCTATGTTTACACTGGTGAAAATACTGACTTAACATTCACAGGTAAAGACGATACAGCAGTTAAAAACTTATACCTACGTGGACCAGGGGATGTTACTTGGGCTAATGCTAAGGACTATGGATTCAAGATAGGAGCGGTATCTGATAGTGCGGTTTCTGAAGGAGAAGGAACAGTATCTGCTGACAAGAGAACAGCAACTATCAAGATGACAGGTGTTACAACTCTTAAAGCTCCAAACCAATGGACAAGTTTCATTGAAGCTAAAGATAGTGATGATGCTAAATCTATGACAGGTGCAGACTACAATGCTACAACTGATGACGCAGCACGTCAACAAAAACCAGGATACGTTCAATTCGTTGTTAAAAACCAAACATCTAAATATGACATTGCAGCTCCAACAGAAAAAGTTGCTGTAACAGATCCAGCTAACGTAACAGAAGCAGAATTAGAGAAAATCAAAGAAAAACTACAAATTGAGTACTCTAATAACAATGATGATGCTAACTTAGCTGACAAAAAAGGTAAAACTGTAGATGCTGAAGATGCTAAGACTAAGATTGCCTCAGTAACAAAAGATGCTAAAGGAAATCTTGTAGTAACATACACAGACGGTTCAAAAGACACAAGACCATTATCAGAGTTTGTAACTTTAGACAAACAACCAGCTATCGATGAGGTTAATAAAGCAGCTGAGAAGCAAATTGATGCTATTAATAAAACTCCAAATGCTACTGATGAAGAAAAACAAGCTGCAATTGACAAAGTAAATGCTGATAAGAAAAAAGCTCTTGATGAAATCGCAAAACCTGAAGTTACAACAAAAGATGCTCTTGATAAAGCTCAAGCAGCAGGAACTGGTGCAATCGCAAAAGATAACCCAGTAGTAGCTAAAAAAGATGAAGCTAAACAAGCAATTGACGATGCATTGACAGCTAAAAACAAAGAAATCGATGATCGCACAGATTTAACTCCAGAAGAGAAAACTAAAGCGAAAGAAGTAGCAAAAGCGCAAGCAGATGTAGCAAAAGCTGCAGTTGATAATGCAACTACAAATGCAGCAGTTGATAAAGCTAAAGCAGATGGAACTACAGCAGTTGCAAATGTAACTCCAGTAGCAAAAGCAGAAGCTAAGAAAGCAATTAATGATGCGTTAACAGCTAAAAATAAAGAAATCGATGCTCGTCCAGACTTAACTGATGAAGAAAAAACAGCAGCTAAGAATGAAGCAAAAGATAAAGCTGATGCACAATTAGCAAAAATCAATGAGCAACCTGATGCAGCAACTACACCAACAGCAGCTAAAACAGCTCAAGATGCAGTAGATGCGGCTAAGACAACAGGTGTAGATGAAGTTACTGCAGTTAATCCAGTAGCAGTTAAGAAACCAGCAGCTAAGAAAGCCATTGACGATGCACTTAAAGCTAAAGAAGCAGCAATTGACGCTCGTCCAGATTTAACTGATGCCGAGAAGAAAGCCGCTAAAGATGCCGCTAAAGCAGCCGCTGATAAAGCTAAAGCAGCAGTAGATGCAGCAACAACAGATGCAGCAGTAGACACAGCTAAAGGAACTGGTACAGGTGACATTGCGAAAGTTAACCCAGTAGCCAAAGAAGCAGCTAAGAAGGCAGTAGCAGATGAATTAGCTAAGAAAGAAGCAGCCATTGATGCTCGTCCAGACTTAACTGACGAAGAAAAAGATGCCGCTAAGAAAGATGCGCAAGCAAAAGCTAAAGCAGCAACAGACGCAATTAACACACAGCCATCTAACGCAGAAACACCAGAAAAAGCAGCAGAAGCTCAAAAAGCAGTAGACGCAGCTAAGAAAACAGGTGTAGATGAAGTTGCAGCTGTAAATCCAGAAGCAGTTAAGAAACCAGCAGCTAAGAAAGCTATTGACGATGCACTTAAAGCTAAAGAAGCAGCAATTGACGCTCGTCCAGATTTAACTGATGCCGAGAAGAAAGTCGCTAAGGATGAAGCTAAAGCAGCCGCTGATAAAGCTAAAGAAGCAGTCGATGCAGCACCAACAGATGCAGCAGTAGACGCAGCTAAAGGAACTGGTACAGGTGACATTGCGAAAGTTAACCCAGTAGCAAAAGAAGCAGCTAAGAAGGCAGTAGCAGATGAATTAGCTAAGAAAGAAGCAGCCATTGATGCTCGTCCAGACTTAACTGACGAAGAAAAAGATGCCGCTAAGAAAGATGCGCAAGCAAAAGCTAAAGCAGCAACAGACGCAATTAACACACAGCCATCTAACGCAGAAACACCAGAAGCAGCAAAAGCAGCACAAGATGCAGTAGACGCAGCTAAGAAATCAGGTGTAGATGAAGTTGCAGCTGTAAATCCAGAAGCTAAATCTAAACCAGCAGCTAAGAAAGCAATTGACGATGCTCTTAAAGCTAAAGAAGCAGCCATTGATGCTCGTCCAGATTTAACTGATGACGAGAAGAAAGCCGCTAAGGATGCAGCAAAAGCAGCCGCTGATAAAGCTAAAGCAGCAGTCGATGCAGCACCAACAGATGCAGCAGTAGACGCAGCTAAAGGAACTGGTACAGGTGACATTGCGAAAGTTAACCCAGTAGCCAAAGAAGCAGCTAAGAAGGCAGTAGCAGATGAATTAGCAGAAAAAGAAAAAGCAATCGACGCTCGTCCAGACTTAACTGACGAAGAAAAAGATGCTGCTAAGAAAGATGCGCAAGCAAAAGCTAAAGAAGCAACAGATGCAATCGATGCTCAACCATCTATCGCAGAAACACCAGAAAAAGCAGCAGAAGCTCAAAAAGCAGTCGATGGTGCAAAAGATAAAGGTGTAGCAGATGTTAAAGCTGTAAATCCAGAAGCAGTTAAGAAACCAGCAGCTAAGAAAGCCATTGACGATGCACTTAAAGCTAAAGAAGCAGCAATTGACGCTCGTCCAGATTTAACTGATGCCGAGAAGAAAGCCGCTAAAGATGCAGCTAAAGATGCCGCTGATAAAGCTAAAGAAGCAGTCGATGCAGCACCAACAGATGCAGCAGTAGACGCAGCTAAAGAAACTGGTACAGGTGACATTGCGAAAGTTAACCCAGTAGCCAAAGAAGCAGCTAAGAAGGCAGTAGCAGATGAATTAGCTAAGAAAGAAGCAGCCATCGATGCTCGTCCAGACTTAACTGACGAAGAAAAAGCAGCAGCTAAGGAAGAAGCTCAAGCTAAAGCGAAAGAAGCAACAGATGCAATCAACGATCAACCAGCTAATGCAGAGACACCAGAAAAAGCAGCAGAAGCTCAAAAAGCAGTAGATGGTGCAAAAGATAAAGGTGTAGCAGATGTTAAAGCTGTAAATCCAGAAGCTAAAGCTAAACCAGCAGCTAAGAAAGCAATCGAAGATAAATTAGCAAAACAATTGGAAGATATTGCTAATACTCCAGATGCTACTGATGAAGAGAAGAAAGTTGCAGCAGATGCAGCTAAAGATGCCGCTGATAAAGCTAAAGAAGCAGTCGATGCAGCACCAACAGATGCAGAAGTTAAGCAACTTCAAGAAGCAGCTGAAGGTGAAATTGAAAAATCTGTACCAGTTGTAGAAGATAAACCAAATGCTCGTAAAGCAATTGATGAAGAAGCAACAGCTAAGAAAGCAGAAATCGATGCGCGTAACGATCTAACTCCTGAAGCTAAAGCTAAATTAAAAGCTAAAGTAGATAAAGCTGCGGAAAAATCTAAAGCAGCAATTGATGCAGTAAGTAGTGTAGACGATGTTAATACAATAGAAGAAGCTGATAAGGCGGCTATTAAAGCAATTGGAGAAGTAAACAGACCAATTGATAAAGTATTAGTAAAAGATCCAAGTGCATTAACAGATGAAGAAAAAGCTAAAATCTTAGAAGAAGTTAAGAAAGTTAACCCAACAGCTAAAGAAGTTAAATATGATGAAAATGGAAACATCGAAGTAACAACAGAAGCTGGCGATAAAGGAATTATCAATCCGACAAAATTAGTGAAAACTGAGGACCAATTAGATAACGGTAAAGGTGGAAATGACATTAACAAACCACTTGATAAAGTTATCGTAAAAGATCCATCGAACTTAACTGACGAAGAGAAAGCTAAGATTGTTGCTAAAGTTGAAGAGGTAAATCCAGATGCTATCGTAACAATCAATGAAGATGGAACTGTTTCTGTTTCTACTCCAGATGGTAAAACTGCAGCAATTCCAGCATCAGAATTAGTAAGAACTAAAGAAGATACTTCTAACCCAGATGCAGGAAATAGTAAAATTGTTAAACCAGCAGACAAAGTAGCCGGTGAAGCAAATGATCCGGATGATCAAGCTAAAGTAGAAGAAAAATTAAGAGAATTAAACCCAGAAACTAAATCTGTTAAATTTGATGAAGATGGTAATGCGACAGTTACACTGAAAGATGGAACTACTGCGACAATCCCATCAGAAGATTTATTCAAATCAGAAGCAGATGCAACTAAACCAAATGCAGGAAACGATATCGTTAAACCAGCAGATAAGGCTGTAGTAGCAAATCCAGAAAAACTTACAGATGCTGAGAAGAAAGCGATCGAAGACAAAGTTAAAGCTGTAAATCCAGATGCAACAGTAGTTGTAGATGATAAAGGAAATGCGACAGTTACAACTCCAGAAGGTAAGACAGCCGTAATTCCAGCAGCAGACTTGACGAAAGATCCAGAAGCTGCAACTAAACCAAATGCAGGTAACGACATCGTTAAACCAGCAGAT
>NZ_JASHFB010000008.1:0-103992 GCF_047462815.1 Streptococcus mitis | reverse complement strand
GTTGTTTGATTTGTGTTATAGTGAATATGCATGGGATAGCCTTTCTAAATGGTTTATTAAGCAATTCTATTTTACCAAGACTATCGCAACCGTGCAAAAAAGCAACGGCAAATCCGTTGCTTTTTTTGGGGACATAAGAGACTATTGTCCCAGGCTCGTCTTTAATTGGGAAATACAAAAATTTTACTCGAAAATAAGAAACTTGCACGATTTACTCATTACTTATCCAGTACTAGAGTTTATACTAGTTATTGTAAAGATGATCATCTAAAAGAAGGAAGGAGGCAACCTTATGGCTAAAAATACAAGTCGTCCAGAGATTGATTCTCTCAGTTTCGAGGTTGAAAACCAAGAACTTTCCGGGAAATCAGAAGCTAGTGGTACACAGCTTTTAAATTGATAGTAGCAAGTCTCTGTGGATTGTGTTTCACCTGTTCCTATGATACGACAAATAGTGTTCGTTGTTGGATAAAACGAAAGGAAAATTCTAGAGTTTTATTACAAAACATTGACAACACTTTGATTTGGTGTTATATTTACGAGGAGAAATACAAATGAAACAAGACAATTTTGAGATTGATTCTTTGGATTATGAAATTAATAGCCAAGAGTTAAATGGTAAATCTACTGCTGGGTGACGTACGACTGTTAGATTAACAGTACAAGGTCGCTGTGGTTGGTGGTTTACATATTCTTATGAATGTACTTCGCCAAACGTGCGCTGTGGATAAAATTACCTCTATTCTTTGACAGGAGGATAAAATGGAAGCAATTATTGGAACACTATACTTCTATGCACCTGTACTGGTCTTAGGAGTTCTTGTCATAGGGATTGTTTACTTTATGAAAAAAAGAAACGATCGCAAATAATCAACATCGACCGATACCTGAAAAAGGCATCGGTTTTTTTTATAACTTGAATATATTGCACAAAATACTCATGGCAAACCTTGAAAGAAACCGTATAATGAGAGTGTAATAAAGAAACGGAGGAATGAAATGATGAAACAACTTATCGTGACAGCATTAACGAAAACATTTGGTCAAGGGGATAATATCGTTCATGCTTTATCAGATGTGAACCTGTTCGTTGAAAAAGGTGAATTTCTGGCAATTATGGGGGCTAGTGGTAGTGGAAAAACAACACTTCTCAACTGTATTTCAACGATTGATAAACCAACATCAGGTGAGATTCGATTTGAAGATTTTGATATCATCCATGCCAAGGAAAATGAACTAGCTGACTATCGTGCTAAAAACATTTCCTATATTTTCCAAGCCTACAACTTGGTGGAAACCTTGACAGTTTATGAAAATATCGTCCTACCTCTCCAGATTCAGGGGAAAAATATCAAAAAACATCAGGATAAGATTGAGGAAATTTTGGATAAGTTGGCCATCCAAAACTTAAAAGATAAGTTTCCTAATCAGTTATCAGGTGGTCAGCGACAACGTGCGGCAACTGCTAGAGCCTTGATTGATGATTCTAAACTGATTATCGCGGATGAGCCGACAGGAGCCTTGGACTCTGCCAATTCTGAAAAACTGATGGCGCTTTTGCAGGAAATCAATAAAAGTTTTGGTATTACCATTTTACTGGTTACCCACGACCCTGCTGCAGCAAAGTATTCCTCACGGATGGTGCTACTTAGCGATGGAAAGATTATGGATGATTTGGAACGTAACAGCTTATCTAATGAACAGTATTTGCAAGAGATTTACAGCCGTACCAGATAGGAGGGGGAGAGTATGTATCCAAAATTGATTTTACGAAATGTATTTCGAAATTTACAGACTTACACCATCTACTTTTTCAGTCTAACCTTGATTTATAGCTTGCTCTATGCTTTTAATGCTTTACCAAGCCATCCAGTGATGCAAAGTTTATCAGGGGCAAAGGAAATGCTGACGAAGGTGATGAGTCAGTACATGGGCTTGCTTTCCTATTTGATTCTATCAGCAATTGCCTTTCTTATCGTTTACTCCACAAATTTTGTGCTGGGACGGCGCAAGAAAGAGCTGGGCCTTTATGCAACGCTGGGAATGAAGAAGAGGCATATTATTCGTACCCTGTTCTTTGAAACCATGCTGGTCAATATCTTTTCCTTGATTCTAGGTTTCTTGCTTGGAGTGATCTTACTGGTCATTCTAGCTAAGGTTGCATCTGAGTTTTTCATGGCCAATTACTTTGGTAGCCTGCTTTTCTTTGATAGCAAGTCTGCCATCTTACTAGTTTATTCCTATTTGGTAACCAGTTTTATTGTAGGTGTCATGGACATTCTTACCTTTAGAAAGCAAAATATCATTGCACTTATTCAAGAAAATGGGGTCAAAAAATCTGTCTTTGCAAAAGGCAAGCCAGTTCTTCAAGCACTTCTCTTTATTCTTTCGACAGCTGTTATCGGTTTTGGTGCTCTCTATTTTTCAGACTATCACCATCTATCATTCTTGAAAAGCTGGGGTATCTTGCTGGTATCTGTCTTCGTGGTTTTTGTTATTTTATTTTACAATACCTTGAGCCATTTTATCTTGGTCTCTCTTAGAAAACTGCCTCAAACCTACTATAACAAACTAAACACTTTTAAAATCCGTCAATTTTCAAAACAAGCTGATAGTAATTCGGTCACGTTGGCTGTCTTATCCTTGACCTTGACCCTGGCTCTCAGCTTACTAGTTTTTAGTGGTAGTGCCTATACGACTATGAACCGAGAGCTGAACAAATACTCACCTTATGATATAACTGTCAATCTCTATCGTGGTCAGGAGTTTCAATTTTCTCAGGAATCTGTCAAATACAGATTGAAAGCCGACGGCTTTGACTTTAATTTCATCAAAGAAGAGTACAGCTATCCTAGCTATTCTAGTGATGTAATCTATAAAGATTTGATTGATACCAGCAATCTCTGGGAGCATGATAAGAAACTTCCTGAATCAAAAGTACCGATTTTAGGAATTTCTGCCTACAATCATCTCCGCAAACTGCAAGGTGAAAGAGAGGTTGACTTGTCAGAAGACCAATTTCTAGTCAATGCCAATTATAAAGGAACTGCCAAGCAGATTCAGGACTTTCTATCAACGACCAAAACCCTCATGATTAACGGTCATTCTCTCAACCTTGCCTCTTCGAAGCCACTTGAAACAGTTTACTTTTTATCTTCAGTAGGTCTAAATGACGCAGGAACCTTGATTGTACCAGATAAGGTAGTAGTTGGATTGACGGAAGACCACACGACCTATGTTGCCAATTTCAAAGAAAACATTGACAAACGGGAAGTAGAAACATTCTTGAGTCAGTGGATTGAAAAATACTACTTTACTCGTGATGGAGCAGAGTTGAATCCGTTCACCTATCAAACGAAAGGAAGTATTTTTGAGGTTTACCTTGGATTTATGGGCGTCATTGTCTTTGTCATGATTTTTGTCAGTGTTATTTTTATCATTATTTCCCTCAGTATCTTGTCCCTTCAAACTTCTACAAGTGCTTTGGATAGTGTTAATGATTATCAAATCTTATACCTTCTTGGGAACAAGAGAAAGCAAAATCGTTCTATTCTTTTGCAACAGATTCTAAGTTATTTCTTGGTTCCGCTGGTCATCGCAGGTCCGCTAGCATTTGCCTTGAGTACTGCTCTTTTGGGCTATTTTGAGAATTTCGCTAATACCAGCATTTCTATTGATATCACCTATCTGGGAGTAGCGGTCTTACTCTTTGTCCTTTACCTGCTAGTGACTTACAGAGTAAGTTGGAAAATTATTGAAAATTAAGTCAAATACCAGAGTTGCCTATCCTGCAATTCTGGTATTGTGTTATAATGATATTAAAGTAGTTCAGGAAGTGGATACATATGAAACGGTTTGTTAAATCGCTCTCGAAAAACTCACTTTTATTGTGGTGGTTGACGATTTTTAATCATCTAGCTTTAATGATTTATATTTATTATAGGATTCCTCTGGACTTTTCGACAGATTTTTCCTTGCAGATGGTTTTATTGCTGATTATTGCTTTAATTGTATTTAGCTATATTTGTAATATTGTGACCTTTCGGTATAGTGAGTTGAAACTTTGGTTGCTCCTGATGATGTTTCTCATTAGCTGGCAATCCATATTTAATCAAGGAGTTGCGAGCACCCTGTTGCACTTTTTTGATATTCTTCATCCGCTCAACTCTTTTTTATTGGTGTATAGTTCTCTGTCTATTATATTTCTGGGAGAGAAAATAGGAGAAGAACTGTTGAGTGTGTCCTTTGTGTTGACACTAATCACCATTAGTTCATATCTGTTAAGTCCTTCAATTTTTCTATTTCTGTCCTTGTTTGCGTCTTTCTTTTTAAACCTTGTTCCCTTGATTTTACTGATTTTATATCATAAAGAGTTGAAAAGTAAACTCAAGTATCAGAGACGAAATTTGTGGATATTAGCTTTAATATTGCCTATTTCTTATTTCTTTTTGTATATCAATACGACGGGCTCAGGAGTGATGAACCTAGTCTGGTATCTGGAAATTGTTGGCATTTTAGCTTTTTTACACTTCAAAACGATTGTCAGCTCTCTTCAAAAAAAGGTATCAGAGTTAAAATTGTCCTATATAAAAGCTTTTTCACGCTTGTTTTTACTGGTTATGTTTTTGTCAGTAGGTATTTTCATCATCTTTCGTCTAGATTTAAACACGAGCTTTTTGGTCTTGAATATCATGTTACTATTGTTCGGGATTTGTTCGGAAGAATTGATTCGCCTCTTTCGTTCTGCTGAAATGCTAGATGCTAGGGATTATGTAAAAGTTCTATTTTTAAAGCGTAACCGTATGGTAAAAAGTCTGCTGGCAAATGAAGACACAGAACAACAGTTCTCGGAATTTCTTCACAATGAAATCCTGCAAAATGTGATGGCAATAAAAAATTTCAATAAATATAGTAGTAATCAAGCTTTTGGTGAACAGATCAATCTGGTGACAGAGGAGTTGGTTCAGCGGATTCGTGAGCGGATGGATTATTATCAGCCAATGGTAGAAACAGACGATCAGTTAGATATCCAGTATCAAGGGCTGATTAATCGGATTGTAAAGCGCTATAACGCTGAAAATGAAGTCGTCACACAGTTTCCTGCCCACTTTAGGCTTTTATCTCCTTACGATAAAATTGCCTATCGTCTGGTTGAGGAGTTGGCGACCAATGCCGTTAAGTACGCTAGTGGTGGAAGGATTTCTTTGAAGATTGATGTGCATGATGACGCTATTTTTATCATTTCTGAAAATGACTGCCTTCCAACAGAAAAATCCTTAGGTTATGGCTTGAGAAATATGTCTAATAAAATTAGTGTTTTAGGTGGTCAAATGCAGATTTTTGAAAATAATAAGAGATTTCGTGTAGAAATTACTCTCCCGATTGATAAGGAGTTGTGTTATGAAAATTTTGTTAATTGATGATCATAAATTATTTAGCAAAAGCATCAAGATGATTTTAGAGTTATCGGAAAACATTAAAAAGGTCCAGTTAGTGGATAATTTTTCGTCTATTTCGGAGATTGCTTTTAATGACTACGACATTATTTTGATTGACATCAACCTGACGAGTCTGTATCAAGATGATGGACTGACCTTGGCACGAGAGATTATCGACAATGGTTGTTCTAGTAAGGTTGTGATTTTGACAGGTTACAGCAAAAAAATGTATGAACACCGAGCTAAAGTTATGGGAGCTTATGGATTTCTGGACAAAAGTATGAACCCAGATGAGTTGGTAAAAAAATTGGAAAAGATTTATCTAGGTGATAAGGTCTTTTCAGATGAAGTGATGGTAGAGGTGCTAACACCACGAGAAATTGAGATACTAGAACTGGTTAGAAATGGCTTGACCATTGATGGTGTCTGTGACAAGGTCTATGTGAGTAAACGTACAGTATCCAATCACTTGGCCAATATCTTTTCAAAATTGGGAGTGACTAACAGGCAGGAGGCGATTCACATCGCTGAGCAGTTGGGTTATTTTCCACCAGATTAAAAAGTTGCAGAAGATGCAGCTTTTTTAATTTCTGTGATACTTCTTGTGTGAGTCTCTTCTTGAAAAAAACATAAAATTTTGCTAGAATGAGTCTTATGAAAACATTCTATGATGTGCAGCAATTCCTCAAACGATTTGGCATTATTGTTTACATGGGAAAACGCTTATATGATATTGAACTGATGAAGCTGGAACTCTCTCGGATTTACGATGCAGGGTTGATGGACAAACTAGATTATCTAGAAGCAGAAGCGGTTCTTCGCAGAGAGCACAAGGTAGAATTGGATTATATTGAGAAAAATGGAGAAAAGAACTAATGGTTACTTGGATTTTGTGGGCACTTATACTGGCAATGTTGGCATGGATGGGCTTTAACTATCTGCGTATTCGCCGTGCGGCTAAAATCGTAGACAATGAGGAATTCGAAGCCTTGATTCGTACGGGTCAATTGATTGATTTGCGCGACCCAGCTGAATTCCACAGAAAACATATCCTTGGAGCTCGCAATATTCCTTCAAGTCAGTTAAAGACTAGTCTTGCTGCCCTTCGTAAGGATAAACCTGTCCTTCTCTACGAAAACCAACGTGCGCAACGTGTCACAAATGCGGCCCTTTACTTGAAAAAACAAGGTTTTTCTGAGATTTATATCCTTTCTTATGGTTTGGATTCTTGGAAAGGGAAAGTCAAAGTTGAGAAATAAGAAAACGAGCTTGGATATTTTCCGAGCTCATTTTTTAACCACTTTTTCTGAGAAAGTCACGAATCCTTGCCAACTCTTCTGAGTTAAGGGGGCGGTAGTCTCCCTCTTGAAGATTATCATCCAAGCTCCAAGGCCCAAATTGGGTGCGCTTTAGGGAGGTCACTTTAACACCAACTGAGAGGAACATTTTTTTGACTTGATGAAATTTTCCCTCTGAAATGGTGATAGAGGCTTGGCTGAAAGAAGGACTTGCAGATAGAATTTCTATCCTTGCAGGTTTACAGACAGTGCCATCTAAAAAGATAATTCCCTTTTGAAAGTCTTGGATATGGTCAGGTGTCAAGAGGTCATTAACCTCAACTTGGTAGGTCTTATCGACATGATACTGAGGATGAAGGAGTTGAAAGCCCAAAGGGCCGTTATCGGTTAAAAGGAGAAGACCGGTCGTATCTCGATCCAATCGGCCGACGGCATAGAGTTTGTCAGACTGGATGTCAGCTGGAAGGAGATCCATGACGGTTTGAAGTTCCTTGTCTTTATTGGCTGTCACGACACCGGCAGGTTTATGAAGCATGAGATAGGTGTGCTCATAACCTTGAATGATTCGGCTCTGAAAAAGGAGTTCTTGTAGACCTGTATCGATATTCTGGGCTAGGGAGCGGGCTGGGCAACCATCGATTAGAATTTCCCCTTTGAGAAGTGCTTGTTTCATGGCCTTTCGGCTGATTTTTTCTTGGGCTAATAAATTATCTAAACGCATACTGTGCCTATCTTATCATAAGTTGTATACTTTGAAAAGGCTTGATGTGAAAAGAAAAGCAGAGTGAAAACATTTACACTTGCTTGAGTTATGTTATTTACTTGAAAATATGGTATAATCGTTCAGTTAGAAAATAAATTTTGAATATTATAGAGGAAATCATGACAAAATTAAGAGAAGATATCCGTAACATTGCGATTATCGCCCACGTTGACCACGGTAAAACAACCCTCGTTGACGAATTATTGAAACAATCAGAAACGCTTGATGCACGTACTGAATTGGCTGAGCGTGCTATGGACTCAAACGATATCGAAAAAGAGCGTGGAATTACCATCCTTGCTAAAAATACAGCCGTTGCCTACAACGGAACTCGTATCAACATCATGGACACACCAGGACACGCGGACTTCGGTGGAGAAGTTGAGCGTATCATGAAAATGGTTGACGGTGTTGTCTTGGTCGTAGATGCCTACGAAGGAACCATGCCACAAACTCGTTTCGTATTGAAAAAAGCCTTGGAACAAGACCTTGTCCCAATCGTGGTTGTTAACAAAATCGATAAACCATCAGCTCGTCCAGCAGAAGTAGTGGACGAAGTCTTGGAGCTTTTCATAGAGCTTGGGGCTGATGACGACCAGCTTGACTTCCCAGTGGTGTATGCTTCAGCTATCAACGGAACTTCTTCATTGTCAGATGATCCAGCTGACCAAGAAGCTACTATGGCGCCAATCTTTGACACAATTATCGACCACATCCCAGCTCCAGTAGATAACTCAGATGAGCCTTTGCAATTCCAAGTATCACTTTTGGACTACAATGACTTCGTTGGTCGTATCGGTATCGGTCGTGTCTTCCGTGGTACTGTTAAGGTTGGGGACCAAGTTACCCTTTCTAAACTTGACGGCACAACTAAAAACTTCCGTGTTACAAAACTCTTCGGTTTCTTTGGTTTGGAACGTCGTGAAATCCAAGAAGCCAAAGCAGGTGACTTGATTGCCGTTTCTGGTATGGAAGATATCTTTGTCGGTGAAACCATTACTCCGACAGACGCAGTTGAAGCTCTTCCAATCCTACACATCGATGAGCCAACTCTTCAAATGACTTTCTTGGTCAACAACTCACCATTTGCTGGAAAAGAAGGTAAATGGGTGACTTCTCGTAAGGTGGAAGAACGTTTGCAGGCCGAATTGCAAACAGACGTTTCCCTTCGTGTTGACCCAACTGATTCACCAGATAAATGGACTGTTTCAGGACGTGGAGAATTGCACTTGTCAATCCTTATCGAAACAATGCGTCGTGAGGGATATGAACTTCAAGTATCTCGTCCAGAGGTTATCGTAAAAGAAATCGACGGTGTTAAATGTGAGCCATTTGAACGTGTTCAAATCGACACTCCAGAAGAATACCAAGGATCTGTTATCCAAAGCCTTTCTGAACGTAAGGGTGAAATGTTGGATATGATTTCAACTGGTAATGGTCAAACTCGTTTGGTCTTCCTTGTTCCAGCGCGTGGGTTGATCGGTTACTCAACTGAGTTCTTGTCAATGACTCGTGGTTACGGTATCATGAACCATACCTTCGACCAATACTTGCCATTGATTCCAGGCGAAATTGGTGGTCGTCACCGTGGTGCCCTTGTTTCTATCGATGCTGGTAAGGCTACAACTTACTCAATCATGTCTATCGAAGAACGTGGTACGATCTTTGTCAACCCAGGTACTGAGGTTTATGAAGGAATGATCATCGGTGAAAACTCTCGTGAAAATGACTTGACAGTTAACATCACTAAGGCGAAACAAATGACTAACGTTCGTTCAGCTACTAAGGACCAAACAGCTGTTATCAAGACGCCTCGTATCTTGACACTTGAAGAGTCTCTTGAGTTCTTGAATGATGATGAGTACATGGAAGTAACGCCTGAGTCAATCCGTTTGCGTAAACAAATCCTTAACAAGGCAGAGCGTGAGAAAGCTAACAAGAAGAAAAAATCAGCTGAATAAGAGCTAGAAAGAGATAAAGATGGTTTATTTAATCATAGGACTCCTCTTATTACTACTCTATGTATTTGCGACACCAGAAAGCATTAAAGGGACAGTCAACATCGTCCTTGTCGTCTTTGCTTTCGTAGCACTTTTGATTTTGCTGATGTTGTCTGTCCTGCAAATCTTTCAGCTACCGACAGAATTCTTTATCGCAATCGCCATGCTCTTCCTAGCATACTTTAGCTTGCGAGATATTACCCTCATGTCGGTCCATAAAAGTAAAAGAAGATAAAAAGAGAGTTTCGGCTCTCTTTTTGCTTGTTAGAATGCCTAATCTGAGCATTTTCATTTAGAATTATTTCCATAAAAATGGTAAAATAGTAAGAGTAGAAATGGAGTTCGAGACATGAAAGTAATAGATCAGTTTAAAAATAAGAAAGTCCTTGTTTTAGGTTTGGCCAAGTCTGGTGAATCTGCAGCTCGTTTGTTGGACAAGCTAGGTGCCATTGTGACGGTAAATGATGGGAAACCATTCGAGGACAATCCAGCTGCCCAAAGTTTGCTGGAAGAAGGGATCAAGGTTATCACAGGTGGCCATCCTTTGGAACTCTTGGATGAAGAGTTTGTCCTTATGGTGAAAAATCCAGGTATTCCATACAGCAATCCCATGATTGAAAAGGCATTGTCAAAGGGTATTCCTGTCTTGACTGAAGTGGAATTGGCTTACTTGATTTCAGAAGCGCCAATTATCGGTATCACAGGTTCAAATGGAAAAACAACCACAACGACTATGATTGGGGAAGTTTTGACTGCTGCTGGGCAACATGGTCTTTTATCAGGAAATATCGGCTATCCAGCTAGTCAAGTGGCCCAAACTGCGTCAGACAAGGACACTCTTGTTATGGAACTTTCTTCTTTCCAACTCATGGGTGTGCAAGAATTTCATCCAGAGATTGCGGTTATTACCAACCTCATACCAACTCATATCGACTACCATGGTTCTTTTGAGGAATATGTAGCAGCCAAGTGGAATATCCAGAACAAGATGACAGCAGCTGATTTCCTTGTCTTAAACTTTAACCAAGACTTGGCAAAAGAATTGGCAAGAAAAACACAAGCTACAGTTGTTCCATTTTCAACACAGGAAAAGGTTGATGGAGCTTATCTAGAAGATGGTCAGCTCTACTTCCGTGGAGAAGTGGTCATGGCAGCTAGCGAAATCGGAGTTCCAGGTAGCCACAATGTAGAAAATGCCCTTGCGACGATTGCTGTAGCCAAGCTTCGTGGTGTGGATAACCAAACCATCAAAGAAACTCTTTCAGCCTTTGGTGGTGTCAAACACCGTCTCCAATTTGTGGATGAAATCAAGGGTGTCAAATTCTATAACGACAGTAAATCAACCAATATCTTGGCTACTCAAAAAGCCTTGTCAGGATTTGACAACAGCAAGGTTATTTTGATTGCAGGTGGTTTGGACCGTGGCAATGAGTTTGACGAATTGGTTCCAGATATTACTGGACTCAAGAAGATGGTCATCCTCGGTCAGTCTGCAGAACGTGTTAAACGGGCAGCAGATAAGGCTGGTGTGTCTTATGTGGATGCAACTGATATTGCAGATGCGACTCGCAAGGCTTATGAGCTTGCGACTCAAGGAGACGTGGTTCTTCTTAGTCCTGCCAATGCCAGCTGGGATATGTATGCTAACTTTGAAGTACGTGGCGACCTCTTTATCGACACAGTAGCGGAGTTAAAGGAATAATATGAAAAAAATTGTCTTTACAGGTGGGGGGACGGTTGGACACGTGACCCTCAATCTTTTGTTAATGCCCAAGTTCATCGAAGATGGATGGGAAGTCCATTATATCGGAGATAAACGTGGCATCGAACACCAAGAAATCCTCAAGTCGGGTCTAGATGTCACCTTCCATTCCATTGCGACTGGCAAATTGCGTCGTTATTTCTCTTGGCAAAATATGCTGGACGTCTTCAAAGTTGGATGGGGAATTGTCCAATCGCTCTTTATCATGTTACGACTTCGTCCACAGGCCCTTTTTTCAAAGGGAGGTTTTGTCTCTGTGCCGCCTGTTATCGCTGCGCGTGTGTCAGGAGTGCCTGTCTTTATTCACGAATCTGACCTGTCCATGGGCTTGGCCAATAAAATCGCTTATAAATTTGCGACTAAGATGTATTCAACCTTTGAGCAAGCTTCAAGCTTGTCTAAGGTTGAGCATGTGGGAGCAGTGACCAAGGTTTCAGATCAAAAAACTCTGGAACCAGATGAATTGGTGGATATCCAGACCCACTTTAATCCCCAATTGCCAACAGTGCTGTTTGTCGGTGGTTCTGCAGGTGCTCGTGTCTTTAACCAATTAGTGACAGACCATAAGAAAGAACTGACAGAACGCTACAATATTATCAACCTAACTGGAGATTCTAGCCTGAACGAGTTGAGCCAAAATCTCTTTCGTGTTGACTATGTGACCAATCTCTATCAACCCTTGATGGAATTGGCTGATATTGTTGTGACACGTGGTGGAGCCAATACGATTTTTGAGCTCTTGGCCATGGCAAAATTACATGTTATTGTGCCGCTTGGTCGTGAAGCTAGTCGTGGAGACCAGATTGAAAATGCAGCTTACTTTGTAAAAAAAGGCTATGCGGAAGAGCTTCAAGAAAGCGATTTGACTTTGGACAGTTTGGAAGAGAAGCTTTCTCACTTACTAAGCCACAAGGAAGACTATCAAGCCAAGATGAAGGCTTCTAAGGAATTGAAATCTCTAGCAGATTTTTATCAATTGTTGAAAAAAGATTTATCATAAGGAAAGTAAATGTCAAAAGATAAGAAAAATGAGGGCAAAGAAATCCTCGAGGAATTTAAAGAGTTATCAGAATGGCAGAAACGAAACCAAGAATATCTAAAAAAGAAGGCTGAGGAAGAGGCGGCCCTAGCTGAGGAGAAGGAAAAACAAGCTCGAATGGTTTCAAAATCTGAAGGGTCAGATGCAACCGAGGACCAAGCGAATGAATCTAATCCAAAGGACCCAGAATTAGCTAAGGAAGATGCTAAAGAAAAAGTAGAAAAGTCAGAAGACGCCAAAAAAGAAGCCTCCAAAGAGAAATCAAAGTCTACAGAGAACGAGGAACAGGATAAAAAAATAAAGAAAAAGCCTGTAAAGGAAAAACCGGTCAAACCTAAAATTCCTGCCATCCATATCTTGCGAGCCTTCACGATTTTATTTCCAAGTTTGCTTTTATTGATTGTCTCTGCCTACTTACTTAGTCCTTATGCGACCATGAAGGATATTCGTGTTGAGGGAACGGTGCAAACTACGGCTGATGATATCCGACAGGCTTCAGGCATTCAGGATTCGGATTATACGATTAACCTTCTGCTAGACAAGGCAAAATATGAAGAGCAGATTAAGTCTAATTATTGGGTTGAATCAGCTCAGCTTGTCTATCAATTTCCAACCAAGTTTACTATCAAGGTTAAGGAATATGATATTGTGGCCTACTATATTTCTGGTGAAAATCATTATCCGATTCTTTCCAGTGGTCAGCTTGAGACTAGTTCTGTGAGCTTGGTCAGTTTACCAGAAACTTATATATCAGTTCTCTTTAATGACAGCCAACAAATCAAAGCCTTTACGTCAGAACTTGCTCAAATTAGCCCAGAACTCAAGGCGGCTATCCAAAAGGTGGAACTAGCCCCAAGCAAGGTGACTTCAGATTTAATTCGATTGACCATGAATGATTCGGACGAGGTCTTGGTTCCTCTATCTGAAATGAGTAAGAAACTGCCATATTACAGTAAGATTAAGCCACAATTGTCAGAACCGAGTGTGATTGACATGGAAGCTGGAATTTACAGCTACACAGTGGCGGATAAATTAATTATGGAGGCTGAGGAAAAAGCCAAACAAGAGGCCAAGGAAGCTGAGAAGAAACAGAAAGAGGAAGAGAAGAAAAGACTGGAAGAACAGCAGAATAAATTGGAAGAAGAGAAGAAAAAGCTGGAGGAAGAGAGCAATCGAAATCAAACAAGTCAGCGTTCATCGCGTCGCTAGGTTTAGCTTTTCTCCTATAGCTCTTTAGTTGCCATGTTTTTACTTGACAAGTGCTAGTAGAAATAATAGAATAATAGAAAACCTTTAAAGCAGTCCAGAGAGGCAGCTAAGGTTAGACGGTGAAAGGGTGGAGACTACCCATTTTTCGTGGAACCTTGCTGTTGGCAGGTTCCTTTTTTCGTGGCTTCTGTTGCCCAGACTCTCTCACTAGCAAAGGTAAAAGGAGAAACCTATGCGAGAACATCGTCCAGTCATTGCTCTTGATTTTCCTAGTTTTGAGGCGGTCAAGGAATTTTTAGCTCTTTTCCCAGCAGAAGAAAGCCTTTATCTCAAGGTAGGGATGGAGCTTTATTACGCAACGGGTCCTGAGATTATTTCCTATTTAAAAAACTTGGGACACAGCGTCTTTCTTGATCTCAAACTTCATGACATTCCAAATACAGTCAAGTCAGCCATGAAGGTTCTGTCTCAGCTTGGTGTGGATATGACTAATGTTCATGCTGCTGGCGGTGTAGAGATGATGAAGGCTGCGCGTGAAGGTCTTGGAAGTCAAGCCAAATTGATCGCTGTAACGCAGCTGACATCAACGTCAGAAGCCCAGATGCAGGAGTTTCAAAATATCCAAACCAGCCTGCAGGAGTCTGTGATTCATTATGCTAAGAAGACAGCTGAAGCGGGCTTGGATGGTGTCGTTTGCTCGGCTCAGGAAGTGGAACTCATCAAGCAGGCCACCAATCCAGATTTTATCTGTCTGACACCGGGCATTCGTCCTGCAGGTGCTGCAGTAGGAGATCAAAAACGCGTCATGACGCCAGCAGATGCCTATCAAATCGGCAGTGACTATATCGTAGTGGGACGTCCCATTACCCAAGCTGAGAATCCTGTTGCAGCTTATCATGCTATCAAAGATGAATGGACACAGGACTGGAATTAAAGAACTAGATTAGAAAAATAAAAGGAGAATACCATGACACTTGCTAAAGATATCGCTAGCCACCTCTTGAAAATCCAAGCCGTTTACCTCAAACCAGAGGAGCCTTTCACTTGGGCATCTGGTATCAAGTCGCCGATTTATACGGATAACCGTGTGACCCTTGCCTATCCAGAAACTCGTACTCTCATTGAAAATGGTTTTGTAGATGCTATCAAAGAAGCCTTTCCTGAGGTTGAAGTGATTGCAGGAACTGCGACAGCTGGGATTCCACACGGAGCTATCATTGCTGATAAGATGAACTTGCCATTTGCCTACATCCGTAGCAAACCAAAAGACCACGGTGCTGGTAATCAAATCGAAGGTCGGGTAGATCAAGGTCAAAAAATGGTAGTGGTTGAAGATCTTATTTCAACAGGTGGTTCTGTTCTTGAAGCTGTAGCAGCTGCTAAACGAGAAGGAGCAGAGGTTCTCGGTGTTGTAGCGATTTTCAGCTACCAATTGCCAAAAGCAGATAAGAACTTCTCAGATGCTGGTGTTAAGTTGGTAACACTTTCTAACTACAGTGAATTGATTCATCTAGCCCAAGAAGAAGGTTACATCACACCAGAAGGATTGGATCTCCTAAAACGCTTTAAAGAAGACCAAGAAAATTGGCAAAATGCCTAAAACATAGAAAATCAGGTAGTCACTAGGATTACCTGATTTCTTTTTGTGATTTCATTGAGTATTATACTCAATGAAAATCAAAGAGCAAACTAGCCGCAGGTTGCTCAAAGCACAGCTTTGAGGCTGTAGGTAAAGCTGACGTGGTTTAAAGAGATTTTCGAAGAGTATTAGTTGACTTTTCCGCCTTCAACAACAAGGTCATCTGCCTTAGCAGCGTTACCGTAGGTTGGGTGAAGTGTTTTTTCATAGGCCTTATGGAAGAAGTTTTCTTTGCCTAATTTTTCAATATCTTTATTGATGAAGTCTAGCAATTCTTGGTTTCCTTTTTGAACTGCTGCTGCGATGGTATCTGGATCACCGAGGGAAGTAATGCCTACTTCAAATCCTTTGTTTTCAAGCGCCCAAGCTAGAACTTCAGTATTGTCAGTAGAGAAGGCATCTCCACGTCCATCAAGAAGAGCTTGGTAAGAGTCACTGTATTGGTCGTATTTTTGGAGTTTGATTTCTGGATGATTCTTTTCAAAATAAGTCTCAGCGGTCGTTCCTTTTGTGACAATCAAGGTTTTGCCTTCAAGTTGTTTGACGTCTGTAATGAGACCAGTCTTAGGTGATACGACACCAAGTGAAACTTTCATGTAAGGAAGGGCAAAATCAACTTGTTTCTTGCGTTCGTCAGTCACCGTAAAGTTGGCAAGGGTAATATCCACCTTGTTTGAAATCAAGTATTCAGCACGGTTGGCAGCATCGACTGAAACGTATTTGACCTTGACACCAAGGTCTTGGGCCAGTTGGTTCCCAAGTTCGATATCGTAACCTTGGTAAGAACCGTCATTATCAACGTAACCAAACGGTTTCTTATCTCCAAACACGGCGATTCGTAGCTCACCGCTTTTTTTGATTTCATCAATTGTGCGAGCCTTGGCAGTTGTTTTTCCAGAGGATGAACCAGCGTTTCCACCTGAGCTACAAGCAGTGAGAAAGATAAGTGCAAAGGCAAGTGCCAAAACAGTTAAAAGTGGTTTGAATAGTTTCATAAGAATCTCCTTTATAGATATGAGCCAAATTGGCTAAAGTCAAAGACGTTTAAAAATTCCTGGGCTCGTTTGGTTTGCGGATTGGTAAAGAAGGCTTGAGCTGTTCCTTCTTCAGCAATTTTCCCTTGGTCTAGGAAGATAATCCGATCGGCAATAGCTTGAGCAAACTGCATTTCGTGGGTTACTAAAATCATGGTACGGCCTTCTTGGGCCAAATCATTGATAAGTTCCAGCACCTCACGCACCATTTCTGGATCCAGCGAAGCAGTCACTTCGTCAAAAAGGATGATTTCTGGATGCATGAGGAGGGCACGGACAATTGCAACCCGTTGCTTCTGTCCACCAGATAATTGACGGGCAAAGCTATGTTGTTTATCCAGCAATCCGACACGTTCCAGTAATTGCAAAGCTTCTTCCGTTACTTCCTTCTTATCTCTTCCCTGAGCCTTGATAGGCCCTAGGATGAGGTTTTGTAGGACATCTAGATGGGGAAAGAGTTCATAGCTTTGAAAGACCATGCCAATCTTTTGGCGAACTAGGTGAAAGTCTTTTTGTTTGCCAATAATGGACTGGCCATCCAGAAGGATATCTCCACCTTGAATACTTTCTAAACCATTGAGGCAACGAAGGAGGGTACTTTTCCCACAACCAGATGGCCCTAGGATAACCACAACTTCCCCTTTTTTGATATCTAGAGAGAGACCTTGGAGGATAGGATTGTCTCCGAAGGATTTTTTTAGTTCCTTGATTTCTAAAATAGTTTCAGACATTTAGTTCCTCCAATGTTTTTCTAAGTGAGTGGATAGTTTGGAAATAGGAAAGCAAACTGCGAAATACAAGACCAGAATGGTTCCATAAATCCAAAAGGAAGCAGTTGGGATGGTCAAGCGATTGCTATCGATGATTTGTTGTCCAACCTTGGTCACTTCCACAACCCCAATCAAAACAACCAAGGAAGTGGTTTTAATCATCCGAGTGACAAGATTAATGGCCTGTGGTAACAGTCTTCTCAAGACCTGTGGGATGATGATGTGGTAGTAAAGTTGAACATTGGTCAAACCTAGCGCCTGTCCACTTTCAAATTGATGCTTAGGAAGGGAAGTGATAGCTCCACGAACCAAGTCCCCCATTTCAGCTGTTCCCCAGAGGGTAAAAACGATAATAGCTGAAGTCTCACCTGAGATATTGATATTAAAGTTTCGAGCCAAACCGAAATAAACGATGAAGAGTAGCACCAGCTGGGGCATGATACGGATAAATTCTAGATACAATCGTGTCAAAAATCGTACGATTCTAGAATGGGAGGTCATGATGATTCCCATGACTGTTCCGAAAATCATGGATAAGAGGACAGATAGGATAGAAATCCCAATCGTAACGCCCAATCCCTGTAAAATCCGCAGGAGATTATTTCCCTGAAAGAGTACTTGGATTCCCGAATCCTGCATGGCGGAGCCTCCTTTCTATCCAGCTAAAGACCAGTGAGATGGGCAGCAACATAATCAGATAAGCAATTACCAACATGGCTAACGCAATGTCTGTTTCATAGTAGAGCCCAATCAAGTCCTTGGCGACGTACATGAGGTCTGCCAAAGCCACTGCTGAGAAAACAGAGGTTTCCTTGATCAGGAAAATGACATTGGCACTAAAAGACGGTAGGGCCACTGCTGTTGCTTGCGGAAGAACCACATAGCGAAAGACCTGTAGAGGTGTCAGACCGATGGCTAATCCAATCTCGTGCTGGGTTTGACTGACGGCTTCCAGTCCGCTTCGGAAAGATTCTGCCATATAGGAGCCTCCTAAAAAGACCAGTCCTAGAGTAGCGCAGACTTCTGAAGATAGGACAATCCCTATTCGGGGAAGACCGAAGTAGAGAAAGAAGAGTTGAATCAAAAGGGGCGTATTGCGTGACAATTCAATGTAGGCTGTCGCTATTTGCGCTAAAACAGGGATGCAGTAATGCCGGATGATACTAACGATTAAACCGAGCAGAAAGGATCCCAGAATCCCCCAAACTGCAATATGCAAGGTTAGGAGAAAAGCCTTTTGATATAGTGGTAGATATTGTTCAACAATGGACCAATCCAAAAATAGAACCTCCCATCTAGAAATAATACAGTTATTGTAGCACTTAAAAGCTCCTTTGGATAATATCTATTTTTTATTGCCGTGATAAGGATTTTTTATCATAGTCCTAGAATTTCTGAAATTTCCAAACAAAATATTTGAAAAGTTTTGAAAAAAGAGTTAAGATATTTTTGTAATATACAAAGTAAACGCTTACTTATTAAGGAGGGCATTTTATGTCATACAAAACAAGCAATGCAGAAGGCCATGTAGACTTCATCAATACCTATGATTTGGAGCCGATGGCGCAACAAGTGATTCCGAAAGCAGCATTTGGCTATATCGCTAGTGGGGCGGAGGATACTTTCACTTTGCGTGAGAATATTCGTGCCTTTAACCACAAACTCATCGTTCCTCATACACTTTGCAATGTAGAAAATCCAAGTACAGAGATTGAATTTGCAGGCGAAAAATTGTCTTCACCAATCATTATGGCGCCTGTTGCGGCTCATAAATTGGCAAATGAACAGGGTGAAGTGGCGACTGCGCGTGGTGTGCATGAGTTTGGTTCTCTCTATACAACCAGCTCTTACTCTACTGTCGACCTTCCAGAAATTACGGAAGCCCTTCAAGGGACACCTCATTGGTTCCAGTTTTACTTTAGTAAAGATGATGGTATCAATCGCCACATCATGGACCGTGTGAAGGCTGAAGGTTATAAAGCGATTGTCTTGACGGCTGATGCTACGGTAGGGGGCAATCGTGAGGTCGATAAGCGTAATGGTTTTGTCTTCCCAGTTGGCATGCCGATTGTTGAGGAATATCTGCCAGAAGGTGCTGGAAAATCAATGGACTTTGTTTACAAATCAGCTAAACAACGCTTGTCTCCACGTGATGTAGAATTTATCGCTGAATACTCAGGACTTCCTGTTTATGTCAAGGGACCACAATGCCGTGAGGACGTTGAACGTTCGCTTGCTGCAGGTGCTTCTGGTATCTGGGTGACCAACCATGGTGGCCGTCAAATCGACGGTGGACCAGCTGCCTTCGATTCACTTCAAGAAGTAGCTGAAGTAGTTGATAAACGTGTGCCAATTGTCTTTGACTCTGGTATTCGTCGTGGCCAACACGTCTTTAAAGCCTTGGCTTCAGGAGCAGACTTGGTAGCTATTGGCCGCCCGGTTATCTATGGCTTGGCTCTCGGCGGTAGTGTTGGTGTGCGTCAAGTCTTTGAACACTTGAATGCGGAATTGAAGACAGTCATGCAGTTGTCTGGAACTCAGACTATTGAAGATGTTAAACACTTTAAACTTCGTCATAACCCATACAACCCAACCTTCCCAGTTGACCCACGCGACTTAAAATTGTATTGATAAAAGAGATTACCTCCACTTGATGTGGAGGTTTTTACTTGTGTTTTAAACACTTTTGAAATGAAGATTTTAAAAAAAGAGAAAAATTTGAATTCAATAGTTGACAAATGTAGATTTTTGAAGTATACTAATAACTGTAATCGACAAATGTAGATTTTGGAGGTGTGATTATGCAGATTTCAGATGCAGAATGGCAGGTCATGAAGATTATTTGGATGCAAGGAGAGCAGACTAGTACGGATTTGATCAGGGTTCTGGCGGAGCGGTTCGACTGGTCCAAGTCAACCATTCAAACTCTTTTGGCTCGTTTGGTTGAGAAAGAGTGTCTGACAAGGAAAAAAGAAGGTAAGTCCTTTGTTTATTCGTCGCTTTTAACTCTAGACCAAAGCCGAGACTTGCTTGTCCAAGATATCAAGGACAAGGTTTGTTCCCGTAGGATTAAGAACTTGTTGGCTGATTTGATTGCTGAATGTGATTTTACTAAGGCTGACTTGGAAGACTTGGAAGCTGTGATTTCTGAGAAGAAATCAAGCGCTGTGACAGAAGTAAAATGTAATTGTATGTAAAGGAGACGTCATGTTAAATAGTATTGTAACCATTATTTGTATTGCCCTTATCGCGTTTATCTTGTTTTGGTTTTTCAAAAAGCCTGAAAAATCTGGACAAAAGGCCCAGCAAAAAAAGGGCTACCAAGAGATTCGAGTGGAAGTCATGGGAGGCTATACGCCTGAGTTGATTATCCTCAAGAAATCAGTGCCAGCCCGCATTGTCTTTGACCGCAAGGACCCTTCACCCTGTCTGGACCAAATTGTTTTTCCAGATTTTGGTGTACATGCGGACCTGCCAATGGGTGAAGAGTATGTAGTGGAAATCACGCCTGAGCAGGCTGGAGAGTATGGTTTCTCTTGTGGCATGAATATGATGCACGGCAAGATGATTGTAGAATAGGAGAATGATATGACTGAAATTGTAAAAGCAAGTCTTGAAAATGGTGTTCAAAAAATCCGTATCACGGCAGACAAAGGCTACCATCCAGCTCATATACAGCTTCAAAAAGGGATTCCAGCTGAGATTACCTTTCATCGAGCAACTCCTTCAAACTGTTACAAGGAAATTTTGTTTGAAGAAGAAGGCATCTTGGAACCAATCGGCGTAGATGAGGAGAAAGTCATTCGTTTTACACCTCAAGAATTAGGTCAACATGAATTTTCTTGTGGTATGAAGATGCAAAAGGGAAGTTATACAGTTGTTGAGAAGACTCGAAAATCTCTATCACTTTTACAGCGTTTTTGGATTACTAGTATCTTTACTGTGCCTCTTGTAATCCTCATGATTGGGATGTCGACAGGAGGAATTAGTCACCAAGTCATGCGTTGGGGCACCTTTTTAGCCACAACACCGATTATGCTAGTAGCAGGTGGTCCTTATATCCAAAGTGCTTGGGCTAGTTTTAAAAAGCACAATGCCAACATGGATACCTTGGTTGCTCTGGGAACCCTAGTGGCCTATTTCTATAGCTTAGTTGCCCTCTTCGCTGGCCTCCCCGTTTACTTTGAAAGTGCTGCATTTATCTTCTTCTTCGTTCTTATGGGAGCCGTTTTTGAGGAGAAAATGCGGAAAAATACTTCCCAAGCTGTGGAGAAATTACTTGACTTGCAGGCTAAAACAGCAGAAGTCTTGCGTGATGAACGCTATGTTCAAGTTCCTTTGGAACAAGTCAAGGTAGGCGACCTGATTCGAGTGCGTCCCGGTGAAAAGATTGCGGTTGATGGTATCGTAGTGGAAGGTGTCTCCAGTATTGATGAGTCTATGGTGACAGGTGAGAGTCTGCCTGTGGACAAGACAGTTGGAGATACTGTGATTGGCTCAACCATCAATAATAGTGGAACGCTTGTCTTTAGGGCAGAAAAAGTTGGCTCAGAGACTGTTTTGGCTCAGATTGTCGATTTTGTGAAAAAAGCTCAGACTAGCCGTGCGCCGATTCAAGATTTGACAGATAAAATTTCAGGGATTTTTGTCCCAGCAGTTGTCATTTTAGGGATTGTGACCTTCTGGGTTTGGTTCGTCTTGCTCAGGGATAGTGTAGTCGTGCTTGGAGCTAGCTTTGTGTCCTCTCTTCTCTATGGAGTGGCGGTTTTGATTATCGCCTGTCCTTGTGCCTTGGGACTTGCAACACCGACGGCCCTTATGGTGGGGACAGGTCGCAGTGCCAAGATGGGGGTTCTCCTCAAAAATGGAACGGTTCTACAGGAAATCCAGAAAGTCCAAACTATTGTTTTTGATAAGACAGGAACTTTGACGGAAGGGAAACCTGTGGTCACAGATATCATCGGCGACGAAGTAGAAGTGCTTGGATTGGCAGCTTCCTTGGAAGAAGCTTCTCAACACCCACTGGCTGAAGCCGTTGTGAAACGAGCGAGTGAAGCTGGACTTGAGTTTCAAACTGTTGAAAATTTCCAAGCCTTGCACGGAAAAGGTGTCTCAGGGCAAATCAATGGAAAACAAGTTTTGCTTGGAAATGCTAAAATGCTGGATGGCATGGATATTTCTAGCATTTATCAAGAAAAACTAGAAGAACTAGAAAAAGAAGCTAAGACAGTTGTTTTCTTGGCTGTGGACAATGAAATCAAAGGCTTGCTTGCTCTGCAAGATATTCCTAAGGAAAATGCTAAGCTTGCCATCAGTCAGTTGAAAAAACGAGGTCTTAAAACAGTCATGCTGACAGGAGACAATGCAGGTGTGGCGCGTGCTATTGCCGATCAGATCGGAATCGAAGAGGTCATTGCAGGTGTCTTACCAGAAGAAAAAGCCCATGAAATCCATAAACTACAAGCGACTGGAAAAGTAGCCTTTGTTGGTGACGGTATCAATGACGCTCCTGCCCTCAGTGTAGCAGATGTAGGGATTGCTATGGGAGCTGGAACAGATATCGCCATCGAGTCAGCAGATTTGGTGTTGACAACTAATAATCTCCTAGGAGTGGTTCGTGCCTTTGACATGAGTAAGAAAACCTTTCATCGTATTCTGCTCAATCTTTTCTGGGCCTTTATCTACAATGTCGCCGGAATTCCGATTGCAGCAGGAGTCTTTTCTGGTGTTGGACTGGCCCTCAATCCAGAACTAGCTGGTCTAGCCATGGCCTTTAGTTCTGTATCTGTTCTGACTAGTTCACTCTTACTAAACTTTAGTAAAATAGATTAAAAGCGGGCTTGCTCGCTTTTTATACTCTTTGAAAATCTCTTCAAACCACGTCAGCTTTATCTGTAACCTCAAAGCTGTGTTTTGAGCAACCTGCGGCTAGCTTTCTAGTTTGTTCTTTGATTTTCATTGAGTATTATAAAACAGAAGCTAAAAACATTTTCAAACTGTACTGCAATAGAGAATAGAAACTTCTGAGCAGATTCTTAGTAAAGTCAAAATAAATGTGATAAATTAGTATTGTAAAAATTTACTGAAACGTTTTCAAAAACTATATGAAACCTTTTTTAGTAGATTTAAAAATATTTGAAGGAGAGTTATCATTATGACTCAAGGGAAAATTACTGCATCTGCAGCAATGCTTAATGTATTGAAAACATGGGGCGTAGACACAATCTACGGTATCCCATCAGGAACACTCAGCTCATTGATGGATGCTTTGGCTGAAGACAAAGATATCCGCTTCTTGCAAGTTCGTCACGAAGAAACAGGTGCTCTTGCAGCGGTTATGCAAGCTAAATTCGGCGGCTCAATCGGGGTTGCAGTTGGTTCAGGTGGTCCAGGTGCGACTCACTTGATTAACGGTGTTTACGATGCAGCTATGGATAACACTCCATTCCTAGCAATCCTTGGATCACGTCCAGTTAACGAACTCAACATGGATGCTTTCCAAGAATTGAACCAAAACCCAATGTACAACGGTATCGCTGTATACAACAAACGTGTAGCTTACGCTGAGCAATTGCCAAAAGTAATCGACGAAGCTTGCCGTGCTGCAGTTTCTAAAAAAGGTCCAGCTGTTGTTGAAATCCCAGTAAACTTCGGTTTCCAAGAAATCGACGAAAATTCATACTACGGTTCAGGTTCATACGAACGTTCATTCATCGCTCCTGCTTTGAACGAAGTTGAAATCGACAAAGCTGTTGAAATCTTGAACAATGCTGAACGTCCAGTTATCTATGCTGGTTACGGTGGTGTTAAAGCTGGTGAAGTGATTACTGAATTGTCACGTAAAATCAAAGCACCAATCATCACAACTGGTAAAAACTTTGAAGCCTTTGAATGGAACTATGAAGGTTTGACAGGTTCTGCTTACCGTGTTGGTTGGAAGCCAGCCAACGAAGTGGTCTTTGAAGCAGACACAGTTCTTTTCCTTGGTTCAAACTTCCCATTTGCTGAAGTTTACCAAGCATTCAAGAATACTGAAAAATTCATCCAAGTGGATATCGACCCTTACAAACTTGGTAAACGTCATGCCCTAGACGCTTCAATCCTTGGTGATGCAGGTCAAGCAGCTAAAGCTATCCTTGACAAAGTGAACCCAGTTGAATCTACTCCATGGTGGCGTGCAAACGTTAAGAACAACCAAAACTGGCGTGATTACATGAACAAAATCGAAGGTAAAACTGAGGGTGAATTGCAATTGTATCAAGTTTACAATGCAATCAACAAACATGCTGATCAAGACGCTATCTACTCAATCGACGTAGGTGACACTACTCAAACATCTACTCGTCACCTTCACATGACACCTAAGAACATGTGGCGTACATCTCCACTCTTTGCGACAATGGGTATTGCCCTTCCTGGTGGTATCGCTGCTAAGAAAGACAATCCAGATCGCCAAGTATGGAACATCATGGGTGACGGTGCATTCAACATGTGCTACCCAGACGTTATCACAAACGTTCAATACGACCTTCCAGTTATCAACGTTGTCTTCTCAAATGGTAAATATGCCTTCATCAAGGACAAATACGAAGACACAAACAAACACTTGTTTGGTTGTGACTTCCCTAATGCTGACTATGCGAAAATCGCTGAAGCTCAAGGTGCTGTAGGATTTACAGTTGACCGTATCGAAGACATCGATGCAGTTGTTGCAGAAGCTGTTAAACTCAACAAAGAAGGTAAAACTGTTGTGATCGATGCTCGCATCACTCCACACCGTCCACTTCCAGTAGAAGTACTTGAATTGGATCCAAAACTTCACTCAGAAGAAGCAATCAAAGACTTCAAGGAAAAATACGAAGCAGAAGAACTCGTACCATTCCGCCTCTTCTTGGAAGAAGAAGGATTGCAATCACGCGCAATTAAATAATTCCTTCGTGGAACTTAAAAAGATCGGAGCAATCCGGTCTTTTTATGGAGGATAGTAAATGAATTTAAATCAATTAGATATTATCGTTTCAGATGTTCCCCAAGTCTGTGCTGACTTGGAGCGTATTTTGGATAAAAAGCCCGATTATGTTGATGACAGTTTTGCTCAGTTTACGATTGGCAGTCACTGTCTGATGTTGTCCCAAAATCATTTGATTCCTTTGGAAGATTTTCAGTCAGGAATCATTCTTCATATCGACGTTGAGGATGTAGACCAGAATTACCAACGGTTGAAAGAACTTGGTATCCAGGTTTTAAACGGACCAACTGTAACCGATTGGGGAACAGAGTCCTTATTAGTTAAAGGGCCTGCTGGTCTAGTGATTGATTTTTATCGTATGAAGTAGGTAATTCTATTATCAAATTTTTTATCTAAACATTCTTGGAGTGAAACTTAAAAAGATCGGAGCAATTCGATCTTTTTTGTATTTATGCGACTTTCAGTCCGTCTCGCTCCGTTAGGTGCGAGACAAAAAACCACCCGTTTTCACGGGTGGTTATGATTTCTACACTTATTGTTTGGCTTCCTGTTTTAATTGTTGCACCTGTTCCTCGTACTGGACAAGCTCCCTGTCTTTTATATTGATAGTCGCTTCTGCTTCAGCAATGCGGCTTCTCAGATCTTGAGTCTTGTTATGGTGATAGCTAATACCAATAGCACTACCAGCAATGATCCCGATTACTAGACAAGTAAAAATCACCAAAATCAAGGGAGCAGATAGTTGTGTAAAGACAAGACTGACAGTTACTGTTTGACGATTGAGTAGACCAAATGAGATCACAATGACTAATAAGCTCAAACCGCCAATTAGATAAGCCTTATCTTTCAGTGACAATTCATTAAATTTTTTTAGCATAAGTTCCTTTTCTCCTGACTATGTTGATAGAAAACTACACACCATTTAGGTATTAACAAAATTCATTTTACTAGAAAATTTCGATACTGTCAATAATTTCTAACGGCTTATTTACCATCAATCAATCGATTCATTGAAAAGGAGTATTCATTTTCTAATATTTGATTGAGTAAACAGAACGGAGCAATTCGGTCTTTTTTCTGTTCCCTCTTTCTTATAACAAGATTGTGATAGTTTATATCTTTATAACAAAAGTTTTAAAGACTTGATTGTTTTGAAAGAATATTTTAAAATAAGATTCAGTAAAAATGAAAGAGGTTTTGAAAATGTCTGAAAAACAAATGAAAATTTTAGGTTGGGTAGCGACCTTTATGTCTGTTATGATGTATGTGTCTTACTTCCCACAAATCATGAACAATCTGGCTGGTCAAAAAGGAAATTTCATCCAGCCCTTGGTTGCTGCCATCAACTGTAGTCTCTGGGTTTACTACGGTCTTTTCAAAAAAGAAAGAGATATCCCCCTTGCAGCAGCTAATGCACCAGGTATTATTTTTGGCCTAGTGACGGTTATTACAGCTTTGATTTAAAAGGAACAGAGGAGACTAGTTTTCAGTCTTCTTTTTTGTTTCAGGGGAGGCTATTTACTTTTTCTAGAGGATAATTTTTTAAAAAACAATCTGATAAACTTAAATAGTAGAATAGTATCAGTATGTCACAGTATTTTATAAGAAAAGGTTTACAGAATAAGTTATAATATAAGTAAATGAACAAGCAAATAAGAAAGTGAGTAGAGTTATGACCGAAAAACTGACTTTTCCGGATGGTTTCTTGTGGGGCGGAGCGACAGCTGCCAACCAGTGTGAGGGTGCTTATAATTTAGAAGGTCGTGGATTGGCGAATGTGGATGTCGTCCCCATCGGTCCAGATCGTGAAGCCATTATCACAGGTCAGAAAAAGATGTTTTCGTTTGAGGAGGGCTATTTTTACCCAGCCAAGCAAGCTATTGATATGTACCATCATTACAAGGAAGATAATGCCCTTTTTGCGGAAATGGGCTTTAAGACTTATCGTCTATCCATTGCTTGGACTCGGATTTTTCCTAAGGGCGACGAAACAGTGCCAAATGAAGCTGGTCTAGCCTTTTATGAGGATTTATTTAAGGAGTGCCACAAGTATGGTATCCAACCTCTGGTGACTATCACTCATTTCGACTGTCCTATGCACTTGATTACAGAGTACGGTGGTTGGCGCAATCGTCGGATGTTAGACTTCTATGAAAAACTTTGTCGCACACTCTTTACCCGCTATAAGGGTTTGGTCAAATATTGGCTTACCTTCAACGAAATCAACATGATTCTCCATGCCCCCTTTATGGGAGCTGGGCTCTGTTTTGAAGAAGGAGAAAATCAAGAACTGGTTAAATATCAGGCTGCACACTATGAGTTGGTAGCTTCAGCTCTTGCGACAAAGATTGCCCACGAAATTGACCCAGAAAATAAGGTGGGATGTATGTTGGCTGCAGGGCAATACTATCCTAACACAGCCCATCCAAGAGACTACTGGGCAGCCATGGAGGAAGACCGCAAGAGTTACTTCTTCATTGATGTTCAAGCGCGTGGGGAATACCCAAACTACGCCAAGAAGCAGTGGGAGCGTGAGCGAATCGAGATTCAAATGACTGCAGAAGATTTAGAGTTGTTGAAGGACAATACTGTTGACTTTGTTTCCTTCTCTTACTATGCAAGTCTAGTAGCCTCAGGTGATCCAGAAGTTAAAGAATTAACTGCTGGAAATATCTTTGCCTCTCTCAAAAATCCTTATCTTGAATCCTCAGAATGGGGATGGCAGATTGACCCACTTGGTCTTCGTATCACCCTCAATGCTATCTGGGATCGTTATCAAAAGCCAATGTTCATCGTGGAAAACGGTCTAGGTGCTATGGATACACCGGATGAGAATGGTCATGTAGCAGATGACTATCGGATTGCTTACTTAGAGGCTCATATCAAGGCCATGCGAGATGCCATTTACCAAGATGGCGTTGACTTGCTTGGTTATACGACTTGGGGCTGTATCGATCTGGTTTCAGCTGGAACAGGCGAAATGAACAAGCGCTATGGCTTTATCTATGTAGATCGAGATAATGCTGGTCATGGAAGCCTCAAACGTAGCAAGAAGAAATCCTTCTACTGGTACAAGGATGTCATTGCCAGCAATGGTGCAAGCATTGAGTAGAGCACATTTGTTCACTATTTTTATAAAATCTTCTCCCTACTTTATAATATGTGAAAAAGAGTTCAATTAGATGGAGCTTTTTGCTATAATGAGGGGAGAAAAATCAGACAGGAGATCGACATGTCAGAACCATTATTTTTACAATCAGTTATGCAAGAAAAAATCTGGGGTGGTACCAAGCTACGTGATGAGTTTGGATACGATATCCCAAGTGAAAAAATCGGAGAATATTGGGCCATCTCAGCCCATCCAAATGGTGTCTCTAAAGTTGCCAATGGTTGCTACGAGGGAACAGATCTTGCTACTTTATATGCAGAGCACCGTGAATTGTTTGGCAATCGTCCAGAACCTGTATTTCCACTGTTGACTAAGATTCTGGATGCTAACGACTGGCTCAGTGTTCAAGTTCATCCAGACGATGCTTACGGACTCGAGCATGAAGGCGAACTTGGAAAAACAGAATGCTGGTACATCATCGCTGCGGATGAAGGTTCAGAGATTATCTATGGTCACAATGCCAAGTCAAAAGAAGAACTCCGCCAGCAAATCGAGGACAAGAATTGGGATGCTTTGTTGACAAAAGTACCAGTTAAAGCTGGAGATTTCTTCTATGTGCCAAGTGGCACCATGCATGCTATTGGTGCAGGTATTTTAATCCTTGAAACCCAACAGTCTAGTGACACAACCTACCGTGTCTATGACTTTGACCGTAAGGATGATAATGGTAACTTGCGTGAACTTCACCTTGAAAAATCCATTGATGTCTTGAACATTGGTGAGCCTGCAAATAGCCGTCCTGTAACTGTTAAAGCAGATGATTTGCGTTCCACTCTCCTTGTATCCAATGATTTCTTTGCAGTTTACAAGTGGGAAATTACTGGAAAAGTTGACTTCGAAAAGACAGCTGACTACAGCTTGTTTAGTGTCTTAGCTGGTCAAGGTCAACTGACTGTTGACGGAAAAAACTATCCAATCCAAAAAGGTAGCCACTTTATCCTACCAAGTGATGTTGAAGCTTGGACCTTGGAAGGACAAGATTTGGAATTGATTGTTAGCCATCCATAAAAAAGAAAGGGCCTGAGTTCATTACTCAAGTCCTTTTGATTACATAAATTGGGCGATAAAGACCACGATGATGATGATTGGAATGATGAAACGAAGAAGGAATAGCCAGACTTGGAACAGTCCCTGTTTCCATGCTATTTCATCGAGATGGAGTTCCTCCATTGCAAGAACCTTTTTAAAGATATAGCCTGTAAAAAGTGAAAGGCAGAGAGCTCCAAATGGCATAAGGAGATTGGAAACCAAGAAGTCCATAGCATCAAAGAAGGTCTTCCCAAAAATATGAACATCTGCCATAATACTGTAAGATAGGGCTGAAGGGATTCCAAAGACAAAGGTCAAAATTCCTAAAATAACACTCCATTTGGCACGCTTGCTGTTGTCCTGATTGGTGATATTGCCTACATTGATTTCCAACATAACGACAGAAGAAGTGACCGTCGCAAAGAGGAAGAGCATGAGGAAGAGGATGTAGAAAATGGTTCCAAAAGGCATCTTGTCAAAGAGCTGAGGCAAGACGATAAAGAGCAGGCTCGGTCCCCCTTCAGATTGGATATTGAAGGCTGACATGGCTGGGAAAATGGCTAGACCCGCCATGATAGATACTGAAATATTCATGACTACGATGGAAATCCCTGACTGGACTAGATTGGTTTTTTTGTCCAAATAAGAAGCATAGGTCAGCATGGCTGTAACCCCTAGTGAGAGGGCAAAGAAAGATTGTCCCAGAGCATAGAGGAGACCAGCACTTGTCAGCTTAGAGAAGTCTGGTTTTAGGAAGTAAAGAACCCCTTCCATGGCATTTGGCAAACTGAGAGAGCGCCCAATGATGACAACAAAGATGATAAAGAGCAGGGGCATCATGACTTTCGAAGCTCTTTCAATCCCTTTTTGAACCCCACGTGATACAATGAAGATATTCAATAGGATAAAGGCTGCTTGAGCTCCTAGGGCAATGGCTGGATTTGAAATGATTGAAGTAAATAACTGAGCATAATCACCCGTTCCACCAAGTTGGAACAATTTTCCAAACTCAATGCCTAGATAGACTAAAATCCAGCCACCAATAACACTGTAAAACGATAAAAGGATAAAAAGGGCAAAGGCACCAATCCAACCGATAAAGTTGTACTTGCTATTCTTTCCTAGTTTTCCAAAGGTTTTGATAGCTGAGACACCAGCACTTCGGCCGAGGGCAAACTCAGCTAGCAAAAGGGGAAAACCGATTAGAATAGTGGAGATGAGAAAGACTAGTAAAAAGCCTCCTCCACCGTTAGCAGCAGTCATATAAGGAAATTTCCAAACGGCTCCAAGTCCGATGGCTGAACCAGCAGATGCTAGGATAAAGCCCAGTTTAGAACCCCATTGCGATTTTTCAGACATAGTTAAACTCCTAAAATTAGTATTACAAAAGAAAAAGCTACTGCCCTTGGCAAATAGCCTCATAAGTACTCAAAATGAGCCTTTCTTTTGATTGATAGACTTGACTATCCTATCATGTTTTCTAAGGTCTGTCAAGAAAACCATTTTCATGTTATGATAAAGTAAAAAAATTTCGCAAAAACGCTTGACTCTGACCTAAGGGTAGGGGTTATACTATCATTGTAAGGAGGAAATCATGTACCATATAAAAGAAGCTGCGCAGCTTTCGGGTGTCTCTGTCAAGACCCTGCACCACTACGATAAGATAGGGCTTTTGGTTCCTTTAAAGTCGGAAAACGGCTATCGAACATACAGTCAGGAGGATTTGGAGCGACTTCAGGTCATTCTTTATTACAAATATCTAGGTTTTTCTTTAGAAAAAATAGCAGAGCTATTAAAGGAAGAAAGGACAGATTTATTGCCCCATCTGACCAGACAGTTGGACTATTTGACTCGAGAAAGGGAACATCTGGATACCTTGATTTCAACCTTGCAAAAAACCATTAAAGAACAAAAAGGAGAAAGAGAAATGAGCATTCAAGAGAAATTTGCTGGATTTAACTACCAAGACCATCAAAAATACCACCAAGAGGCGGTAGAGAAATATGGACAAGAAGTCATGGACCAAGCGCTGGAGCGCCAAAAAGGTCACGAAGACGAGGCTACAGCTGCCTTCAACCAAGTTTTTCAAGCTTTGGCACAAAATCTTCAAGCTGGTCTACCTGTAACAGCAACCGAAAATCAAGAAGAAGCCACTAAACTCTTGCAAGCCATCCGTACTTATGGATTTGACTGCTCTATTGAGGTATTTGGTTATATCGGTAAAGGCTACGTCTACAACCCAGAATTTAAGGAAAACATTGACAAATTTGGACCTGGAACAGCCCAGTACACATCAGATGTCATTGCCTATTATGTCCAAACTCAGACAAAATAAAATCGGAGGAGCATTCTTCCGATTTTTACTAAATTCAAGCACTATTTGCTTAATAATTTTTCTACCACATTTAGTTTTCGCATGGTCAAATCTACATTAAAAAGCTTTTCAAGATAGTTGGTATGGAGTTTCTTTTGTTTAGCAGTTCTAGGGAGATAGAGGTAAAGACAATGGTTACCGATACAAATTTCTTCTTCACCGTAATCAATTTTCAATTTTTCTAAAGGGAGACTTTGAATAGATTCTTGATAAAAAATCACATGTATACGGTCATAAAGATAGTGTTCTCCAAACGGGTTTTCTTGGACAATTTTTTTAAAATCACTTTTGTTCTTGATAACCATTTTTAAGTCGGCCCCAATTTTTTCCTTTATCAGAGTATGAACACATTCTCGTATTTCTTCTAAATCTAAATCACTTTCAAGAATGATATTCCCACTTTGAATATAGGTTCGAACGTGTTGAAAACCAGCTTCTGTTAAAATATCTACCAAATAAGACATTTTCGGGATAGCATTTTTTCCATTAGGAGTAACACCTCTTAGTAAAATAATATGTTCCAAAGGACTTCCTTTCTTATTTTGTATTTTAGTCATTCAATTATTTATATATTTGATTTGAGCCTGCCACCCAACCGGTACAGAGGGCTGAAGTGATATTAAAGCCACCCGTGTGGGCATTGATATCCATGACTTCGCCAGCAAAGTGAAGGCCAGGTACCAGCTTACTTTCAAGGGTTTTAGGGTTGATTTCCTTAAGACTGACACCACCCTTGGTAACAAAGGATTTGGCGAGAGACATTTTACCAGTCACAGGGATTTTGAGGGTCTTAATAGACTGGAGAAGTTGTTCTTGTTCCTTTTCACTCAACTGTTTGACTTTGTCAGGATAGCCTTGCACAAAAAAATCTGCCAAGCGTTCTGGAAGCAAAGTTTTTAAGGCATTTTTCAAGGATTTTTCCCGATTTTCTTCTAGAAATGTAGTCAAGTCATTTTCAGAAAGATGAGGCAAGACATCCAGTGAAAGGATTTCACCACCCTTGACAAAACTAGACATACGTAGGGCAGCAGGGCCAGACAAACCAAAGTGGGTAAAGAGCAAATCGTGAGTGATGACATGCTTACCATAGCTTAGGGTCACATCGTCCAGCGAAATACCCTGCAAGACCTTGTGTGGAAAATCTGTCAACAAAGGACTCTCAGCGGCCTCAAGTTCGGTGATGGTGTGCTTAAAATGACGGGCGATCTCGTGACCAAACCCAGTTGAACCAGTCGAAGGATAGGATTTACCACCTGTTGTGACAATGAGTTTCTCACAAGTGAAGGTTTGGTCTGCGGACTTAAGGACAAACTGGTCGTCTATCTTTTTAACCGAAACAATCTCCGTTTGAGTAGCAACTCGACCACCGAGTTCAGTGATTTTCTTTTCCAAGGCCTCGATAATGGTCCGAGACTTGTCACTAGCAGGAAAGACGCGTCCGTGGTCTTCGACCTTAAGTTTAACACCATTTTCTGTAAAAAAATTAATGATATCATGGTTATCAAATTGGGAGAAGACACTGTAGAGAAAGCGCCCATTTCCAGGGATGCCAGCTAGTAGGTCATCTAGAGTTCCGTTGTTGGTTACATTGCAACGTCCCCCACCAGTACCAGCTAATTTTTTTCCAAGTTTCCGATTTTTTTCGATGAGGAGGGTTTTCTGTCCATAAAAGCTACTGGAAATCGTAGCCATCATACCAGCAGGACCTCCACCAATGACGATAGTATCAAAATGTTTCATAGCTCTATTGTACCACAAAAAAACAAGAGATGAAGTCACCTCTTGTCAAGAATGCAATTAATCAATTTCATACCCCATCAGCAAACCACCATCTTCTGCATAAAAACTGCAGAGACCAGATGTTGGGAGAATTTTAATATCCGCCTGTGGGAAGGTTTCACGTATTCGGTCTGAAAGCTGTTGGCAACATTTCTCGTTATTACGTTGGGCCATGACAATACGGCCACCAGCATATCCAGCTTTAATGATTTCATCATAGGCAGCTTGAACTGATTTCTTTGGTCCTCGTGCTTTTTGTAGCAATTCGAGAGTTCCAGTTTCACTAGCTTCTCCGACCATACGGATATTGAGAAGGCCAACGACCGTACCGATAAGCTTGCTCAAACGGCCGTTCTTCACCAAGTTATCGACTTTAGCTAGGACAAAAAGTAACTTGGTTTTTTCTTGATAGGCGGTGATAGCTTCAACCACTTCTTCAAAAGATAAGCCCTGGTCGATCAAGTCATTCACTTTTTCTACGAGCAAGTCAACTTCCCCACCAGCAGACAAACTATCAATTATATGAATTTTAGTATCAGGATGTTCTTCCAGATAAATATTTTTTGCTAGTTGAGCACTATTGTGGCTTCCAGAAAGAGTACCAGTGATGGTTACTAGGAAAATGTTTTTGGCTCCTTCAAATGCTCGCAAATAATCATCTGGGCTTGGACAAGCTGATTTTGAAGCTTCTGCAGTTGCATACATGGTTTCCATCATTTGGTCAATGTCAAGACTGGCATCATCAACAAAGACCTGATCAGCTACTTGAATGGTTAAGGGCACACTTACAAAGGTCGTGTCAATAGCTGGTCTTGCCAGCTGACGATAATCACAACCAGAGTCAGCAATAATCTTCCAAGTCATAGAAATTCTCCATCTTTGTCAGTTATACATTGACAAAGGTTCTGTCTTTTTTTACAATTATATCATGAAAGCCCTTGAAACAAAAGCCTCATCCGTCTGTTGTGACAAGTAGAAAGAAAATGTTATGTCTGAACGTAGAATCTCTGAAAAGTCTCTTGAAAATCTCAGAAAATCAAACCAAGAATCCAATTTATTAACTAGAGAAGCCATCGAAACAGCCCTCTTGCAGCTCTTGGAAAAAAAGGACCTGACCAAGATTAGTATTTCTGAATTGGTCAAACGTGCAGGCGTTTCTCGTGCAGCCTTTTACCGTAATTATGATTCCAAAGAGGAGATTTTAGAAAGCGTCTTTAAACGAACTGTCCACAATATTATGGAACAGTTGCATCATTATGATTTAAAGACAGACCTTTATCTGGTCTGGGTTCACCTTTTCCGAGAGGCCAGAAAGGAAGCCAGAGTGATTCAATTGGCCTTGGATTACCATCTGGAAAAAATCTTTGTCCAAGCCATGCAGGAATTTTTAGAAAAATACCATGGGAAATCAAAAGGTGTCAGCTCTTATCTTCATTCCTTTTGGAGCTCGGCCATCGTTTCTGTCCTTCTAAAATGGATCAAGGATGGCATGAAGGTACCAGCTGAAAAGATTGCAGATTTAGGTTTACCATTTTTTAAAAAATAGAGAAAAAGGAGAAGAGATATGACTGAAAAAAGACTAGCATGGGATGAGTATTTTGCAGCCCAAGCCTTACTAATTGCCAATCGTTCCACTTGTAAACGTGCCAAAGTGGGCGCAATTTTGGTAAAGGATAATAAAGTTATTTCCACTGGTTATAATGGTTCGGTGTCAGGGACTGAGCATTGTATTGATCACGAATGTCTGGTCATCGAAGGTCACTGTGTTCGCACTCTTCACGCAGAGGTTAATGCCATTCTCCAAGGTGCAGAACGTGGGGTTCCCAAAGGCTTTACAGCCTATGTGACCCATTTTCCATGTCTAAACTGTACAAAACAATTGCTTCAGGTTGGTTGCAAGCGTGTGGTTTATATCAACCAGTACAGAATGGACGACTACGCCCAATACCTTTATCAAGAAAAAGGGACAGAATTGACTCATTTACCACTTGAGACAGTACAGACAGCTCTTAAAGAGGCTGATCTAATGTAAAAAATATCAAAAATAAATGGTTTAGAAAGATTTTTAAACCGTTTTTTGGTATAATAAGAAGAATAAATTGAAAGAAGGAATTCCAAAAATGGGAAAAATTGAAGTTATTAATCATCCACTGATTCAACACAAATTGTCAATCTTACGTCGTACAGATACTTCTACAAAAGCTTTCCGTGAGCTAGTAGATGAGATTGCAATGTTGATGGGATATGAAGTACTTCGTGATCTTCCACTAGAAGATGTGGAAATCGAAACACCAATCACAAAAACAGTTCAAAAACAATTGGCAGGTAAGAAATTGGCTATCGTTCCAATCTTGCGTGCAGGTATCGGGATGGTTGATGGACTTTTGAGCTTGGTTCCAGCTGCTAAAGTTGGCCACATCGGTATGTACCGTGATGAAGAAACGCTTCAACCAGTTGAGTACTTGGTGAAATTGCCTGAAGATATTGACCAACGTCAAATTTTTGTGGTAGACCCAATGTTGGCAACAGGTGGTTCAGCAATCTTGGCTGTTGATTCTCTTAAAAAACGTGGCGCATCAAATATCAAATTTGTCTGCCTTGTATCAGCACCAGAAGGTGTAAAAGCTCTTCAAGAAGCTCATCCAGATGTAGAAATCTTTACAGCAGCCTTGGATGAACGTTTGAACGAACACGGTTATATCGTTCCAGGTCTTGGAGATGCTGGGGACCGCTTGTTCGGTACAAAATAGAATTAAAAAGAGATTGACTTGGAAAAGGATTTCCAGTCACGAAAGGAGGTTGAATTTTTGTTTCTGTCTAATGAAAACAGAGCAAAAATTTGACCTTTTTTGACCAAGATATTATAATAGTCTTATCTTCAGTCATTTGACCAACAAAATTAAAACTCAAAAGGAGAAATAAATGATTCCTGTAGTTATTGAACAAACAAGCCGTGGAGAACGTTCCTACGATATTTACTCACGTCTTCTCAAAGACCGCATCATTATGCTGACAGGTCCCGTTGAAGACAATATGGCTAACTCTGTTATTGCCCAATTGCTTTTCTTAGATGCCCAAGATAGTACAAAAGATATTTACCTTTATGTCAATACACCTGGTGGTTCTGTTTCAGCTGGTTTGGCAATCGTTGATACCATGAACTTTATCAAGGCAGATGTCCAAACTATCGTTATGGGGATGGCTGCATCTATGGGGACTGTCATCGCGTCAAGTGGAGCAAAAGGTAAACGTTTCATGCTTCCAAATGCAGAGTATATGATTCACCAACCGATGGGTGGTACAGGTGGTGGTACCCAACAAACTGATATGGCGATCGCTGCAGAACACTTGCTTAAAACTCGTAACATCTTGGAAAAAATATTGGCTGAAAATTCAGGTCAGTCAATCGAAAAAGTCCATGCAGATGCAGAACGAGATAACTGGATGAGCGCCCAAGAAACACTTGAATATGGCTTTATTGATGAAATCATGGCCAACAATTCATTGAATTAATGATGAAAGAAGGCAAACTCGACTGAGTTTGCTTTTTTTGGTATAATAGTGAGAGATTTCTTAGAAAGAGGATTTATCATGTTTGAAAAAGTCAAACGATCTGGCTTGATTATCTATCTTTACTATAATCGTGATGCCAAAAAATTGCAGGATTATGGAGATATTACCTATCATTCCAAGAAACATCGTTACTTACAACTCTATGTTCCAACTCAAGAAATGGAGCAATTGGTCGGGCGCTTGGGCAAGGAAAAGTTTATAAAAAAAGTCAGGGTTTGTCATATCCAAGAGCTGGAAACACCCTTTGTGGGCAATCTTCATCGAGAGGAAAACGTTATCATCGAAAAAGTTCAAGAAAAGTGTTGACAATTTTCTGATAATTCGGTATATTCTTAACATGCTATTTATTTAAGAATAAGGAGACAAAAAAGATGAAGAAAAAATTTGCCCTATCGTTTGTGGCGCTTGCAAGTGTAGCACTTCTTGCAGCCTGTGGAGAAGTGAAGTCTGGAGCGTCAAACGCTGCTGGTAATTCAGTAGATGAAAAGACAATCAAAATTGGATTTAACTTTGAAGAAACTGGTGCCGTAGCAGCCTACGGTACATCTGAACAAAAAGGTGCCCAACTTGCCGTTGATGAAATCAATGCTGCAGGTGGTATCGATGGAAAACAAATCGAAGTAGTCGATAAAGATAACAAGTCTGAAACAGCTGAGGCGGCTTCAGTAACAACTAACCTTGTAACCCAATCTAAAGTATCAGCAATCGTAGGACCTGCGACATCTGGTGCAACTGCAGCTGCGGTAGCTAACGCTACAAAAGCAGGTGTTCCATTGATTTCGCCAAGTGCGACTCAAGATGGATTGACTAAAGGTCAAGATTACCTCTTTATCGGAACTTTCCAAGATAGCTTCCAAGGAAAAATTATCTCAAACTATGTTTCTGAAAAATTGCAAGCTAAGAAAGTTGTTCTTTACACTGATAATGCTAGCGACTATGCTAAAGGTATTGCCAAAGCCTTCCGTGAAGCTTACAAAGGTGAAATCGTTGCAGATGAAACTTTCGTAGCAGGTGACACAGACTTCCAAGCAGCCCTTACAAAAATGAAAGGGAAAGATTTTGATGCTATCATCGTTCCTGGTTACTACACTGAAGCTGGTAAAATTGTAAACCAAGCGCGTGGTATGGGAATTGACAAACCAATCGTTGGTGGTGATGGATTCAACGGTGAAGAGTTTGTACAACAAGCAACTCCTGAAAAAGCATCAAACATCTACTTTATCTCAGGCTTCTCAACTACTGTAGAAGTTTCAGCTAAAGCAAAAGCCTTCCTTGACGCTTACCGTGCTAAGTACAACGAAGAGCCTTCAACATTTGCAGCCTTGGCTTATGACTCAGTTCACCTTGTAGCAAATGCAGCAAAAGGTGCTAAGAACTCTGGTGAAATCAAGGATAACCTTGCTAAAACAAAAGATTTTGAAGGTGTAACTGGTCAAACAAGCTTTGATGCAGACCATAACACAGTCAAAACTGCTTACATGATGACCATGAACAATGGTAAGGTTGAAGCAGCAGAAGTTGTAAAACCATAATAGAAAAATGTTGAAATAGGGAATGAGCCTCTGACTCACTCCCTGTTTCGGTGTTTAAGAACCTATCAAAAAGTGAGGGGAAACCCTCAAAATTATAAATAGAAAGAGTGAATCTTATGCTCCAACAACTAGTAAATGGTTTGATTCTAGGTAGTGTATACGCGCTGTTAGCCCTAGGATATACCATGGTTTACGGAATTATCAAGCTCATCAACTTCGCCCACGGTGATATTTATATGATGGGAGCCTTTATCGGTTATTTCTTGATCAATTCTTTCCAAATGAATTTCTTTGTAGCGCTTATTGTAGCCATGCTAGCGACAGCCATTCTTGGTGTCGTGATTGAGTTTCTTGCTTACCGACCTTTGCGTCACTCTACTCGTATTGCTGTTTTGATTACAGCTATTGGGGTTTCTTTCCTATTGGAGTATGGTATGGTCTATCTGGTTGGTGCCAATACCCGTGCCTTCCCTCAAGCGATTCAGACAGTTCGCTATGATTTGGGACCAGTTAGCCTAACAAACGTGCAGTTAATGATCTTGGCCATTTCCTTGATTTTGATGATTTTGTTACAGGTCATTGTCCAAAAAACAAAGATGGGGAAAGCCATGCGTGCTGTATCTGTAGATAGCGATGCAGCGCAATTGATGGGGATCAATGTAAACCGTACTATCAGCTTTACCTTCGCTTTGGGTTCAGCTCTTGCGGGTGCGGCTGGTGTTCTGATTGCCCTATATTATAACTCTCTTGAGCCTTTAATGGGGGTTACTCCAGGTCTTAAATCTTTCGTTGCTGCGGTACTTGGTGGTATCGGAATCATTCCTGGTGCGGCGCTTGGTGGCTTTGTGATTGGTCTATTGGAAACCTTTGCGACAGCCTTTGGAATGTCAGACTTCCGTGATGCCATTGTTTATGGAATCTTGTTGTTGATCTTGATTGTCCGCCCAGCTGGTATCCTTGGTAAAAATGTGAAAGAGAAGGTGTAAACGATGAAGGAAAATTTAAAAGTTAATATTCTATGGTTACTCCTTTTGTTAGCTGGCTATGGCTTGATTAGTGTACTGGTTTCAGTCGGAGTACTCAACCTATTCTATGTACAGATTTTACAACAAATCGGAATTAATATTATTCTGGCAGTTGGTCTTAACTTAATCGTTGGTTTTTCAGGACAATTTTCACTTGGTCATGCTGGTTTCATGGCGATTGGTGCCTATGCAGCAGCTATTATTGGTTCTAAATCACCAACCTACGGTGCCTTCTTTGGAGCCATGCTTATAGGTGCTTTGCTTTCAGGAGCAGTTGCCTTGCTTGTCGGAATTCCAACCTTGCGCTTGAAGGGGGACTATCTTGCGGTAGCGACTCTAGGTGTTTCTGAAATTATCCGTATCTTTATCATCAATGGTGGAAGCCTTACAAACGGTGCGGCAGGTATCTTGGGAATTCCTAACTTTACAACTTGGCAAATGGTTTACTTCTTTGTCGTGATTACAACCATTGCAACCTTGAACTTCTTGCGTAGTCCAATTGGTCGTTCAACTCTCTCCGTTCGTGAGGATGAAATTGCGGCTGAGTCAGTTGGGGTTAATACGACTAAAATTAAAATCATCGCTTTTGTCTTTGGTGCCATTACTGCAAGTATTGCAGGGTCACTTCAGGCAGGATTTATCGGTTCAGTTGTACCGAAAGATTACACTTTCATCAACTCAATCAACGTTTTGATCATTGTTGTATTTGGTGGACTTGGTTCCATTACAGGTGCCATTGTTTCAGCTATTGTTCTGGGAATTTTGAATATGCTTCTCCAAGATGTTGCCAGCGTGCGTATGATTATTTACGCTTTGGCCTTGGTCTTGGTAATGATTTTCAGACCAGGTGGACTCCTTGGAACATGGGAATTGAGCCTATCACGTTTCTTTAAAAAATCTAAGAAGGAGGAACAAAACTAATGGCATTACTTGAAGTAAAACAGTTAACCAAACATTTTGGCGGTCTAACAGCTGTTGGAGATGTGACTCTTGAATTAAACGAAGGGGAACTGGTTGGACTAATTGGTCCAAACGGAGCTGGGAAAACCACCCTTTTTAACCTTTTGACCGGTGTTTATGAACCAAGCGAGGGAACAGTTACCCTTGATGGTCACCTTTTAAATGGGAAGTCACCTTATAAGATTGCTTCTTTGGGACTTGGACGTACATTCCAAAATATCCGTCTCTTTAAAGATTTAACAGTTTTGGACAATGTTTTGATTGCTTTTGGCAACCATCACAAACAACATGTTTTTGCTAGTTTCTTACGCTTACCAGCTTTTTACAAGAGTGAAAAAGAATTAAAGGCTAAAGCTTTGGAATTGCTGAAAATTTTTGATTTAGATGGTGATGCAGAAACGCTCGCTAAAAATCTTGCCTACGGACAACAACGTCGTTTGGAAATTGTTCGTGCCCTTGCTACGGAACCTAAAATTCTCTTTTTAGATGAACCAGCAGCAGGTATGAACCCACAGGAAACAGCCGAATTGACTGAGTTAATTCGTCGCATCAAAGATGAATTTAAGATTACGATCATGCTGATTGAACACGATATGAATTTGGTCATGGAAGTAACAGAACGTATCTACGTACTTGAGTATGGCCGTTTGATTGCACAAGGAACTCCTGACGAAATTAAGACCAATAAACGCGTTATCGAAGCGTATCTAGGAGGTGAAGCCTAATGTCTATGTTAAAAGTTGATAATCTTTCTGTGCATTACGGCATGATCCAAGCAGTCCGTGATGTAAGCTTTGAAGTTAATGAAGGAGAAGTTGTTTCCCTTATCGGTGCCAATGGTGCTGGTAAAACAACCATTCTCCGTACCTTGTCTGGTTTGGTTCGACCGAGTTCAGGAAAGATTGAATTTTTAGGTCAAGAAATCCAAAAAATGCCAGCTCAAAAAATCGTGGCAGGTGGTCTTTCACAAGTTCCAGAAGGACGCCACGTCTTCCCTGGCTTGACTGTTATGGAAAATCTTGAAATGGGAGCTTTCTTAAAGAAAAATCGTGAAGAAAATCAAGCTAACTTGAAGAAGGTTTTCTCACGCTTCCCTCGTCTTGAAGAACGGAAGAACCAAGATGCAGCTACTCTTTCAGGGGGAGAACAACAAATGCTTGCCATGGGACGCGCTCTTATGTCAACACCAAAACTTCTTCTTTTAGATGAACCTTCAATGGGACTTGCCCCAATCTTTATCCAAGAGATTTTTGATATCATTCAAGATATCCAGAAGCAAGGGACAACTGTCCTCTTGATTGAACAAAACGCCAATAAAGCACTCGCAATCTCTGACCGAGGCTATGTACTGGAGACAGGAAAAATCGTCCTGTCCGGAACAGGAAAAGAACTCGCTTCATCAGAAGAAGTCAGAAAAGCATATCTAGGTGGCTAAAAAGGTCCGGGGGACCTTTTTAGTCGGCGGATGAAGATTGCGAAGCAATTATCAAATCCACTGGATTGTTTTAGTCGGTGGATGAGGATTACGAAGTAATCATCATTATAGTCCAGGGGATCTTTTTAGTTGACAGATATAGATTGTAAAGCAATCTTTATCTACATTAAAAGGTTAATTTCTAATAATTGAAAAAAATGGAATGAAACGTTTCTTACATTCATTCAGAGGGCTCGATTTCAGAGCTCTTTTTGCTAGCTTATTCATACTTTTCTGAATTTTGAAAAAGAAATGTAAGCGTTTGATAGATTTACAAAAAGATTGTATAATAGGGATAAGAATAGAAAAGGAGAAGTCTCATGGCAGTTAAAGATTTTATGACCCGCAAGGTAGTTTATATTAGTCCAGATACAACAGTATCTCATGCAGCAGATTTGATGAGAGAGCAAGGGTTGCACCGCTTGCCTGTTATCGAAAATGATCAATTGGTTGGTTTGGTAACTGAGGGAACCATTGCCCAAGCTAGTCCATCCAAAGCAACAAGTCTTTCTATCTATGAGATGAATTATCTTCTAAATAAGACAAAAGTAAAAGATGTGATGATTCGTGATGTTGTCACTGTTTCAGGCTATGCGAGTCTAGAGGATGCAACTTATCTGATGTTGAAAAACAAGATTGGTATTCTTCCTGTCGTAGATAACCATCAAGTCTATGGGGTTATTACGGACCGTGACGTTTTCCAAGCCTTTCTTGAAATCGCAGGTTATGGCGAAGAAGGGATTCGTGTACGCTTTGTTACGGAAAATGAAGTTGGTGTACTCGGAAAGATTGTTTCTTTGATTGTAGAAGAAAATTTGAATATCTCTCATACAGTCAATATTCCGCGTAAGGATGGTAAGGTCATTATCGAAGTTCAAATCGATGGATCAATTGATTTACCAGCCTTGAAAGAAAAATTTGAATCAGAGAATATTCAAGTAGAAGAGATTACTCGTACTTCAGCAAAAGTCTTGTAAAAAGGGAAGCCGAAAGGCTTCTTTTTTCATGAAAAGAGGAGTAGAGCAAAAGATGGAAAGAAATGATAAAATATGCTATAATGAAATAATGTAAAAAAGGAGTATTTATGGACATTTCAGTAATTCGTCAGAAAATTGACGCAAATCGTGAAAAATTAGCTTCTTTCAGGGGGTCTCTTTGACCTCGAAGGTTTAGAGGAAGAGATTGCTATCTTGGAAAACAAGATGACAGAACCTGATTTTTGGAACGATAATATCGCGGCCCAAAAAACGTCGCAAGAATTAAATGAATTAAAAAACACTTACAATACTTTCCATAAGATGGAAGAGTTGCAGGATGAAGTTGAAATTTTATTAGACTTTTTAGCTGAAGATGAGTCGGTACATGAAGAATTGGTTGAACAGTTGTCAGAACTTGATAAGATGATGACCAGTTACGAGATGACCTTGCTCTTGTCAGAACCTTATGACCATAATAATGCCATCTTGGAAATCCATCCAGGATCCGGTGGTACTGAGGCTCAGGACTGGGGTGATATGTTGCTTCGTATGTACACTCGCTATGGAAATGCTAAAGGCTTTAAAGTGGAAGTATTGGATTACCAAGCAGGAGATGAAGCTGGTATCAAGTCAGTAACCTTATCATTTGAAGGACCTAATGCCTATGGTCTTCTCAAGTCAGAAATGGGGGTACACCGTTTGGTGCGAATTTCACCATTTGACTCTGCTAAACGTCGCCATACCTCTTTCACATCTGTAGAAGTGATGCCAGAGTTGGATGATACCATTGAAGTGGAAATCCGTGAAGATGATATCAAGATGGACACCTTCCGTTCAGGTGGTGCTGGTGGACAAAACGTCAATAAGGTTTCAACAGGTGTACGTTTAACACACATTCCAACTGGGACTGTTGTCCAGTCAACGGTCGATCGTACCCAGTATGGAAATAGAGATCGTGCCATGAAGATGTTGCAGGCTAAGCTCTATCAAATGGAGCAAGAAAAGAAAGCAGCGGAAGTTGATTCCCTCAAGGGTGAGAAAAAGGAAATCACATGGGGAAGCCAAATCCGTTCATATGTTTTTACGCCATATACTATGGTAAAAGATCACCGAACTAGCTTTGAAGTTGCACAAGTAGATAAGGTTATGGATGGAGACCTAGATGGTTTTATTGATGCCTATCTCAAGTGGAGAATCAGCTAAGATAGAAAGGAACTCACATGTCAATTATTGAAATGAGAGATGTCGTCAAAAAATACGACAACGGAACGACTGCCCTACGTGGTGTTTCGGTAAGCGTTCAACCAGGGGAATTTGTTTACATCGTAGGACCTTCAGGAGCTGGGAAATCAACCTTTATTCGTTCTTTGTATCGCGAAGTAAAAATCGAAAAAGGAAGCTTATCTGTTGCTGGTTTTAATCTGGTTAAAATTAAAAAGAAAGATGTTCCTCTCCTACGTCGTAGTGTTGGGGTTGTCTTCCAAGATTATAAACTGTTACCAAAGAAAACCGTTTATGAAAATATTGCTTATGCAATGGAGGTAATTGGAGAAAGTCGCCGTAATATCAAAAAACGTGTTATGGAAGTCTTAGACTTGGTTGGATTGAAGCATAAGGTTCGTTCTTTCCCAAATGAACTTTCAGGGGGAGAACAGCAACGGATTGCAATTGCACGTGCCATTGTAAACAATCCAAAAGTATTGATTGCGGACGAACCAACAGGAAACTTGGACCCAGATAATTCATGGGAAATTATGAACTTGCTGGAACGCATCAATCTCCAAGGTACAACTGTCTTGATGGCTACCCACAACAGTCAGATTGTAAATACCTTGCGCCACCGTGTCATTGCCATTGAAAATGGCCGTGTCGTTCGTGACGAAGCTAAAGGAGAATATGGATACGATGATTAGTAGATTTTTTCGTCATTTATTTGAATCGTTAAAAAGTTTGAAACGAAATGGCTGGATGACAGTAGCTGCTGTTAGTTCAGTTATGATTACTTTGACCTTGGTTGCAATATTTGCATCTGTTATCTTTAATACGGCTAAACTAGCTACAGATATCGAAAATAATGTCCGAGTAATGGTATACATTCGTAAGGACGTAGCTGATAATAGTGAGACCATTGAAAAAGAAGGTCAAACTGTTACAAATAACGACTACCATAAGGTATATGATGCTTTGAAAGGTATGTCAACCGTTAAAAGTGTTACGTTTTCAAGTAAAGAAGAACAATATGAAAAGTTGACAGAAACAATGGGGGACAACTGGAAAATCTTTGAAGGCGATGCCAATCCTCTCTATGATGCATATATCGTTGATACAAATACACCAAGTGATGTAAAGACAGTAGCAGAAGAGGCTAAAAAAATCGAAGGTGTATCAGAAGTTCAAGATGGTGGTGCTAATACAGAACGCTTGTTTAAGTTAGCCTCATTTATTCGTGTTTGGGGACTAGTTATCGCTGGATTATTGATTTTCATTGCGGTGTTCTTGATTTCTAATACTATACGTATCACCATTATTTCACGAAGCCGTGAAATTCAAATCATGCGTTTAGTAGGTGCTAAGAATGGCTATATCCGCGGACCTTTCTTGCTTGAAGGTGCCTTCATTGGTTTGCTTGGAGCAACACTTCCATCAGTTCTGGTATTTATTGTCTATAAAATGGTTTACCAATCTGTTAATAAGTCATTGGTTGGTCAGAACCTTTCAATGATATCACCAGAAGTATTCAGTCCACTGATGATTGCCTTATTATTTGTGATTGGAATTTTTATCGGTTCAATCGGATCAGGAATTTCAATGCGCCGATTCTTGAAGATTTAGGTAAACTAGTTACTTTTATGAGGAGATTAAATGATCTCCTTTTTTGCTACAAAAATTTTAGAAAAAAGTGTAATTTTTTTTGTAAAAGCCTTTACAAAAAAAATTAAAGTGGTATAATTAAATCATAAAAGGTGCAAACGTTTTCGTAAAACGTTTGCCTAAATAAAAATAAAGGAGATTTGAATGATGAAAGATACATTCAAAAATGTCTTGTCTTTCGAGTTTTGGCAAAAATTCGGTAAGGCTTTGATGGTGGTTATCGCGGTTATGCCGGCTGCTGGTTTGATGATTTCAATCGGTAAGTCTATCGTAATGATTAACCCAACTTTTGCACCACTTGTAGTTACAGGTGGAATTCTTGAGCAAATTGGTTGGGGGGTTATCGGTAACCTTCACATTTTGTTTGCCCTAGCAATTGGAGGAAGCTGGGCTAAAGAACGTGCTGGTGGTGCTTTCGCCGCTGGTCTTGCCTTCATCTTGATTAACCGTATCACTGGTACAATCTTTGGTGTATCAGGAGATATGTTGAAAAATCCAGATGCTATGGTCACAACTCTCTTTGGTGGTTCAATCAAAGTTGCTGATTACTTCATTAGTGTTCTTGAAGCTCCAGCATTGAACATGGGTGTGTTTGTAGGGATTATCTCAGGTTTTGTAGGGGCAACTGCTTACAATAAATACTACAACTTCCGTAAACTTCCTGATGCACTTTCATTCTTCAACGGGAAACGTTTCGTACCATTTGTAGTTATTCTTCGTTCAGCAATCGCTGCAATTCTACTTGCTGCCTTCTGGCCAGTAGTTCAAACAGGTATCAATAGCTTTGGTATCTGGATTGCCAACTCACAAGAAACTGCTCCAATCCTTGCACCATTCTTGTATGGTACTTTGGAACGTTTGCTCTTGCCATTTGGTCTTCACCATATGTTGACTATCCCAATGAACTACACAGCTCTTGGTGGTACTTATGACATTTTAACTGGTGCAGCTAAAGGTACTCAAGTATTTGGTCAAGATCCACTATGGCTTGCATGGGTAACAGACCTTGTTAACCTTAAAGGTACAGATGCAAGTCACTACCAACAATTGTTAGATACTGTTCACCCAGCTCGTTTCAAAGTTGGACAAATGATCGGTTCATTCGGTATCTTGATGGGTATGATCGTTGCTATCTACCGTAATGTCGATGCTGATAAGAAACATCAATATAAAGGTATGATGATTGCGACAGCTCTTGCAACATTCTTGACAGGGGTTACTGAACCAATCGAATACATGTTCATGTTTGTAGCAACACCTATGTATCTTGTTTACTCACTTGTTCAAGGTGCTGCCTTCGCTATGGCTGACGTAGTAAACCTACGTGTCCACTCATTCGGTTCAATTGAATTCTTGACTCGTACACCACTAGCAATTAATGCTGGTATTGGTATGGATATCGTTAACTTTATCTGGGTAACTGTTCTCTTTGCCGTAATCATGTACTTTATCGCAAACTTCATGATTCAAAAATTCAACTACGCAACTCCAGGACGTAACGGAAATTACGAAACTGCTGAAGGTTCAGAAGAAGCTAGTAGCGAAGTGAAAGTTGCAGCAGGCTCTCAAGCTGTAAACATTATTAACCTTCTTGGTGGACGTGCAAACATCGTTGATGTTGATGCATGTATGACTCGTCTTCGTGTAACTGTAAAAGATGCTGACAAAGTCGGTGATGCAGAACAATGGAAAGCAGAAGGAGCTATGGGTCTTGTCATGAAAGGACAAGGAGTTCAAGCTATCTACGGTCCAAAAGCTGACGTATTGAAATCTGATATCCAAGATATCCTTGATTCAGGTGAAATCATTCCTGAAACTCTTCCAAGCCAAATGACTGAAGCACAACAAAACACTGTTCACTTCAAAGGTCTTACTGAGGAAGTTTACTCAGTAGCAGACGGTAAAGTTGTTGCTTTGGAACAAGTAAAAGATCCAGTATTTGCTCAAAAAATGATGGGTGATGGATTTGCAGTAGAACCTGCAAATGGAAACATTGTATCTCCAGTTTCAGGTACCGTATCAAGCATCTTCCCAACAAAACATGCTCTTGGTATTGTGACTGAACCAGGTCTTGAAGTATTGGTTCACATTGGTTTGGACACAGTAAGTCTTGAAGGTAAACCATTTACAGTTCATGTTGCTGAAGGACAAAAAGTTGCAGCAGGAGATCTCCTTGTCACAGCTGACTTGGATGCTATCCGTGCAGCAGGACGTGAAACTTCAACAGTAGTTGTCTTCACAAATGGTGATGCAATTAAATCAGTTAAATTAGAAAAAACAGGTTCTCTTGCAGCTAAAACAGCAGTTGCTAAAGTAGAATTGTAATATACTTGAGGTTGGAAGCTGTATTCCAACCTCTTATTTTGGGAGAAAAGAATGAAATTTTTAACACTCAATACTCACAGTTGGATGGAGAAAGAAGCAGAGGAAAAATTCCAGATTTTGCTTGAGGATATTCTTGAAAAGGACTATGATTTGATTTGTTTCCAAGAAATCAATCAGGAGATCACTTCGCCAGTGGTGGAGGTTAATGACCTTTATCAAGCTTTGCCAGCAGCTGAGTCTATTCATCAAGACCACTATGTTAGACTCTTGGTTGAAAAGTTGTCTGAGAAAGGGAAAAATTACTACTGGACTTGGGCCTATAACCATATCGGTTATGATCGCTACCACGAAGGTGTGGCTATCTTGTCTAAAACACCTATTGAAGCCAGAGAAATTTTAGTTTCAGATGTGGATGATCCAACAGACTATCATACTCGCCGTGTCGCCCTGGCTGAAACTGTAGTCGATGGTAAGGAGCTTGCAGTTGCAAGTGTCCACCTTTCTTGGTGGGATAAAGGTTTCCAAGAAGAATGGGCACGATTTGAGGCTGTCTTGAAAGAATTGAACAAGCCGCTTTTGATAGCTGGAGATTTCAACAATCCGGCTGGACAGGAAGGCTACCAAGCTATTTTAGCTAGTCCATTAGGTTTACAAGACGCTTTTGAAGTTGCTCAAGAGAAAAGCGGTAGCTATACCGTTCCACCAGAAATTGATGGATGGAAGGGGAACACAGAACCCCTTCGAATCGACTATGTTTTTACTACCAAAGAGTTAGCGGTAGAAAATTTACATGTCGTATTTGATGGTAATAAGAGTCCACAAGTGAGTGATCACTATGGCTTGAATGCTCTTTTAAACTGGAAATAATAACTGAAAAGAGGTTGGGATTCTCAAATTCCAGCCTTTTTCTGACTAGAAAAGGTACTGGAAATAGCCTAAATAAGTGAGACTACTGAAATGGAATAAAATGTGGTATAATTGATAGGATAGATAGAATCGAGGATATTATGTCATTTACGAAATTTCAATTTAAAAACTATATTAGAGAAGCCTTGCAGGAGTTGAAATTTACAACTCCAACAGAGGTACAAGATAAGTTGATTCCCATTGTCTTGGCAGGTCGTGACCTGGTCGGTGAATCAAAAACAGGTTCGGGTAAGACACATACTTTCTTGTTACCGATTTTCCAGCAACTAGATGAAGCTAGCGATAGTGTACAGGCCGTGATTACTGCACCGAGTCGTGAGTTGGCTACTCAAATTTACCAAGCAGCCCGTCAGATTGCTGCTCACTCAGATGTCGAAGTTCGTGTGGTTAATTATGTGGGTGGTACGGATAAGGCTCGCCAGATTGAGAAATTGGCAAGCAATCAGCCTCATATTGTTATTGGAACACCAGGCCGTATCTATGACTTGGTTAAATCCGGTGATTTGGCTATTCACAAGGCTAAGACTTTTGTGGTCGATGAGGCAGACATGACCTTGGATATGGGATTCTTGGAAACTGTTGATAAGATTGCTGGCAGCCTTCCCAAAGACTTGCAATTCATGGTCTTCTCAGCGACTATTCCACAAAAGTTGCAACCATTCTTGAAAAAGTACTTATCGAATCCTGTTATGGAGAAAATTAAGACCAAAACTGTCATTTCTGACACTATTGATAATTGGTTGATTTCTACTAAGGGACGTGACAAGAACGCTCAAATTTACCAGTTGACTCAGTTGATGCAGCCTTATTTGGCAATGATTTTTGTTAACACTAAAACGCGTGCTGATGAATTGCATTCATATTTGACTGCTCAAGGCTTGAAGGTAGCGAAGATCCATGGAGATATTGCTCCTCGTGAACGTAAGCGAATCATGAATCAGGTGAAAAATCTGGATTTTGAGTACATTGTCTCAACAGACTTGGCGGCGCGTGGGATTGACATTGAAGGTGTCAGTCATGTCATCAATGATGCCATTCCGCAAGATTTATCCTTCTTTGTGCACCGTGTTGGTCGTACCGGACGAAATGGCCTACCAGGTACAGCTATTACCCTTTATCAACCAAGCGATGACTCGGATATCCGTGAGTTGGAGAAATTAGGAATTAAGTTTACTCCTAAGATGGTTAAAGACGGGGAATTTCAAGATACCTATGACCGTGATCGTCGTGCCAACCGTGAGAAAAAACAAGATAAACTTGATATCGAGATGATTGGTTTGGTTAAAAAGAAAAAGAAAAAAGTCAAACCAGGTTATAAGAAGAAAATTCAATGGGCGGTTGATGAAAAACGCCGCAAAACCAAGCGTGCTGAAAATCGCGCTCGCGGTCGTGCAGAGCGTAAAGCAAAACGCCAAACATTTTAAAATAGGTTGGGAAAAACTCAATTTTATAGTGAAATGAAATAAAATCTGAACAAATAAATCAGGGAATTTGTAATGGATTGAAGTTAGAAGAGTAGGTCATGGTTGCTAAAACATTTGTAGAAATTAATTTGACTTTATTAATCGATTTGTTCGAATCCTACTTCAATCTACCATAGTAAAAAACGGAAAAAATCTTTCCACAATAAAACGCATAATATCAAGATTTTAGCACATCTGATATTATGCGTTTTTCTGATTTTAAAGACTTTTTCCTCAGTCACGTGCGTCGAAGGTTATATAGTGGATTGAATCTAGAGTAGTACATCACGATTGCTAAAACATTTGTAGAAATTAATTTGATTTTTCCAATCAATTCGTTCACCTCTTATTTCAATCTACTATACCAAAAAAACTCCAAACGCGATACAATAAAGGTGTTCAAGCCAATTGTAAAGCGAAAGGAGAAAAATATGGCACAAAAGGCTCATAGTTTATCGTACACAAAGTAGAACTGTTGTGTTCACACCTAAGTATAGACGAAAAGTCATCTAAAATCAATATCGAAGTAAGAATCACAAAAAATTTTAAAAAATGGCAATATTTGTTAACAAGGATTTCGTAGTTTGTTATAATGTGGTTGTAAATGATTAAGATTGGTAATCAAAAAATAAAGAGGGGAATGTCATGAATAAGAAATATAACAAGTTTCTATTTTTGTTGTTTATAGTTTATTTATTTGGATATTTTTCAATTTCAAAAAATTTAATTCCTATAATGTGTCTTTTTCAAGTATTTTTGATAGAAAATATATTTAGAGTTCGAAATAGGATTATGCAAATAGGTGAAATTATAATTATTGTTGCTTCTATGATATTATTTATTGATAGTATATTGAGTTTGTAACAAAAGGCTTCTCTATAAAATCAAATTTTCCAGATACCTGCTTAAGGTGATTTATCTTCTACTATCTACGTCACTAAACTTGACAGACATATACTGCAGTTACAACCTCTCTACCTACAATCTCAGAGTTGATCTGAGGCTAGTTTCCTAGTTTGTTCTTTGATTTTTGTTGATAAAAAGAATACTCCTCCAAGACGGAAGAGCATCTTTTATTGTGATTTTGATTCGGTTTCAGCCGACTCTGGGTGGAGTTCTTGGTAACTTGGTGCCTTGAAAAGGTTAGCACTGGTTTTACCTTGTCGTTGGCTAAAAAGACTAGTTGACTGACTACCTTTTTCCTGCTCAATCTTTTGAAGAATTGGTAAAGAATTGAGGTAAGAAATACTTTCTGTATCAACTTTTCCAAGATGATCTGCTTGGTAGAAACGTATCAAATCGCCAGTTTGAATCTGGTCGCTGATTTTAAGCTGTTGACTAGCTGCTTGACGAACAATTTCTAGTTCAGTTTGAGCTTGTTCATCAAGATTGCTGATTTCAAGACCGCTCTCAGTATAGTAGGTTCTTCCGTCGTAGCTGGTATATTTTGGTGTGACGAAGGAATTGGCATTTCGAAAGGCAACGATTTCTTGGTGGTCTGGTGATAGGAGGTCTTGTCCAACTTGAAGGAAGGAACTGGATTCGATACCAAGGAGGTGTTCGAGAGTCGGTAAGATATCGATTTGTCCACCGTAGGTATTGATGATTTGTCCCTTTTCATAGCCAGGCATGACCACCATAAAAGGCACTCGTTGCAACATGGCATTGTCGTAATTCGACCAGTTCTCAGAAGTCTTGCCAATTAAAGGTGCCAGGTCAGGATTGCGGGAATTGGAAATGCCATAATGGTCTCCGTAGATGACGATGATGGATTTTTCATAGAGGCCACTTTCTTTGAGATAGTCAAAGAAGGCCTTGATAGCACTATCCAGATAGTTAGCTGTTTGGAAGTAGCCGTTGATTGTTTCATCTTTGGTCTTGGCCAAGGGGAAACCAAGCTCATCGCCTGTCAGATTGCTAGCATAGGGATAGTGATTGGACACCGTGATATACTTGGCATAAAAAGGCTGCTGTATATGCTCCAGATATTGGATAGAATCCTTCATCATGATTTTATCATTTAAACCATATTGGAAAGAATTGCTACTGTCTTGCTTGGTGAAGTAGGAAGCATCAAAGAAGTATTGGTAGCCCCATTGTTTGTAGGTCGTATTTCGGTTCCAGAAGGTTCCGATATTACCGTGAAAGACAGCACTTGATTGGTAGCCGTTTTTTGATAGGATAAAAGGAGCTGCCTGCTGGGTATTGGTACCACCGTAATTGACCATGAAAGAACCTTGGTCAAGTCCAAACAAACCAGTCTCCAGCATGGTTTCCGCATCTGAGGTCTTACCAGCCTTGACTTGGTTAAAGATATTCGAAAAGGCTAGGGTTGATTGCGAATGGTAGAGTGAATTTAGGAAGGGAGTGACTTCATGCTCAGTTCCATCTATGTTGAGTTTATAGTCCAGTAGGAACTGCTGGAAACTTTCCAAGTGGAGATAAATCACATTTTTCCCTTTGGCTAAGCCGAAATAGTCTGGATTAGGCTTAGCCGAATGTTCTTGAATATAATCTGTAATAGGTTGAAGATCAGTCTCAGAGGCCTTAGCCCGTTCCTTGTTGGCGCTGTAGGATTGGTTGGCGCTATAACCTAAAAAGGCTGGCAAACTAAGGGCACGAACAATATAATAATTAGAAAATCCTCGCGATAGGAGATCGGGACGCTCAATTTCAGCCAAGAAAAGGTTAGCTGAAAAGAGCAGGGCCGAGAGAGCAGTGATGGCAACACTGGAGCGGAATTTGAAAGTTCTCCTATCCAGCTGGATGAATTTTTTATAGAAAAGGAAAGCCAGCAATGGGAAATCCATAAAATAGATGAAATCCCAAGGACGCAGTAACTCTAGTTCTGCAGTGCCGACAGACACCTTGCTGACCACCTTCATGGTATTAGCTGTGATAAAGTCACTAAATTCTCGATAGTAAAAGATATTAGAATAGAGCCAAATGAATAAAAGGCTATAAATAGCTATACTCAGGCCATAAAAGATCTTGGTTGACCGAGCATAGAGGGCTAGAGCTAGCAGGAGTAGCCCCAAAGGAAGGGGATTGAAAAAGGCTATAAAGGCAAGGTAATTCCCCTGCAACTTACCTACTTGAATATCTAAATTAAAGTCAACGGTATAGGCTAATAAGGTTTTGAGCCAATAGAGGATTAAAAGGGTTAGGACAAAACCCAGTCTGGTACCGATGGCTTTTTGGATTTTGTTAAAATTAATTCTCACACATTTACTTCCTAATTTTTTATTAGTATTAGTATACCATTTTTTAAAAGAAGAGTAAAAAAGCAAGGGTAGTTTCTTTTTTGAGAATTGTCTAAAAGTTTGATATAATGGTAATTATGAATAGAATAAGAGTTAGCAAAAGGGTTGAAAAGAAGCTCGCCAAAGGTCTGGTTTTACTAGAAGCCAGTGATCTTGAGAATGTCAATCTTAAGGATCAGGAAGTAGAAGTACAGAGTCAGGAAGGAATCTTTCTTGGGACTGCCTACCTTTCTCAGCAAAACAAGGGCTTGGGCTGGTTTGTTAGTAAGGACAAGGTGGCCTTCAATCAAGCTTTCTTTGAAACGCTGTTTAGACAAGCTAAAGAAAAGAGAAGTGCCTATTATCAAGATGATTTGACAACTGCCTTTCGTCTCTTCAACCAAGAGGGAGATGGCTTTGGCGGTCTGACAGTGGACCTTTATGGCGACTATGCTGTTTTTTCTTGGTATAACTCTTATGTTTATCAGATTCGCAAGGTTATCTCAGAAGCCTTTAGACAGGTTTTTCCTGAGGTTTTAGGAACCTATGAAAAGAGCCGCTTTAAGGGGTTAGACTATGAATCAGCCCATGTTTATGGTCAAGAAGCACCTGACTTTTTCACTGTTTTGGAAAATGGTGTCTTGTATCAGGTCTTTATGAATGATGGCTTGATGACAGGGATTTTCCTAGACCAGCACGAGGTTCGTGGTAGTCTGGTTGATGGATTGGCTATGGGTAAATCCTTGCTCAATATGTTTTCTTATACAGCAGCCTTTTCAGTAGCTGCGGTCATGGGAGGGGCAAGTCAGACAACTTCTGTGGACCTAGCCAAACGTTCACGAGAATTGTCTCAAGCGCATTTTCAGGCAAATGGACTCAGCACAGATGACCATCGTTTTATAGTCATGGACGTCTTTGAGTATTTCAAATATGCCAAACGAAAAGGCTTGACCTACGATGTGATTGTTCTAGATCCGCCTAGCTTTGCTCGGAACAAAAAACAGACCTTCTCTGTGGCCAAGGATTATCACAAGTTGATTTCCCAGAGTCTGGAGATTTTAAATCCGAGAGGAATCATCATTGCCAGTACCAATGCTGCCAATGTTTCCCGCCAGAAATTTACAGAACAAATTGATAAAGGCTTTGCAGGAAGAAGTTACCAGATTTTAAACAAATACGGTCTTCCAGCAGATTTCGCCTATAATAAAAAAGATGAAAGTAGTAATTACCTCAAGGTGATTAGTATGAAGGTTAGTAAATGAAATTAATCGTTTCAGTAATGCCAAGAAGTTTAGAGGAGGCTCAGGCTCTGGATGCCACGAGGTATCTGGATGCCGACATCATTGAATGGCGTGCCGACTATCTGCCTAAGGAAGCGATTTTGCAGGTAGCTCCAGCTATTTTTGAAAAATTCGCAGGTCGTGAGTTGGTTTTCACTCTGCGAACTCGCGCTGAAGGGGGAGAAATTGACCTTTCTCCGGAAGAATATATCCATCTAATCAAGGAAGTGGCGCAACTCTATCAACCAGACTATATTGATTTTGAGTACTATAGCTACAAGGATGTCTTTGAGGAAATGCTGGACTTCCCAAATCTCGTTTTAAGTTACCACAATTTCCAAGAAACACCTGAAAATATGATGGAAATCTTGTCAGAGTTGACGAGCCTAAATCCAAAACTGGTCAAGGTTGCGGTGATGGCTCACACAGAGCAGGATGTGCTAGACTTGATGAACTATACACGAGGCTTTAAAACCCTCAATCCTGAACAGGAATATGTGACCATTTCTATGGGCAAGGTGGGCAAGGTCTCTCGTATCACTGCGGATGTGACAGGTTCTAGCTGGTCTTTTGCTAGTCTAGATGAGGCAAGTGCCCCAGGTCAGATTTCCCTAGCTAACATGAAAAAAATCAGGGAGATTTTGGATGAAGCTTGATGGCTATACACGTTTAGCTGCAGTTGTTGCCAATCCTATTAAGCATTCTATTTCCCCCTTCATTCACAATAGTGCCTTTGAGGCGACAGCTACCAATGGTGCTTACGTAGCTTGGGAGATTGAAGTGGCTGACTTGGCAGAAACAGTGGCTAATATTCGCCGCTACCAGATGTTTGGTATCAACCTGTCCATGCCCTATAAGGAGCAAGTGATTCCATATTTGGATGAGCTGAGTGACGAAGCGCGCTTGATTGGTGCGGTCAATACGGTTGTAAATGATAATGGTACTTTAATTGGATATAATACAGATGGCAAGGGATTTTTTAAGAGCTTGCCTTCTTTTACAATTACAGGTAAGAAGATGACCTTGCTGGGTGCAGGTGGTGCAGCCAAGTCCATTCTGGCCCAGGCTATTTTGGATGGCGTCAGTCAGATTTCGGTCTTTGTTCGTTCAGTTTCTATGGAAAAAACAAGACATTACCTAGACAAGTTACAGGAGCAAACAGGTTTTAAAGTGGACTTGTATGCTTTAGAAGATGTTTCTGTCTTGCAGGAAAGGATTGCCGAGTCGGATTTACTGGTCAATGCCACTAGTGTGGGCATGGATGGGCAAACCTCTCCAATTCCTGAAAGCATCAATTTGCCAGAAACTCTCTTGGTGGCAGATATTATTTACCAACCCTTTGAAACCCCATTTTTGAAATGGGCCAGAAGTCAGGGCAGTTCAGCTGTAAACGGTCTGGGGATGTTGCTCTATCAGGCTGCTGAAGCCTTTCAACTGTGGACAGGCAAGGAAATGCCGACAGAAGAGATTTGGCAGTCCTTAACAGAAAAATACCAATAAAGAAAAGGAGACTCTCCTATGAAAATCAGAATCGATATTCCTCATCATCCTTATGATATTCATATTGAAAAAGGTTGTCTGGCTCAGGCTGGTCAATGGTTGAGAGAACTCTGGCAACCGCAAAAAGTGGTCATTGTGACAGACAACCATGTAGCTTCTCTTTATGCAGAGAAGGTCAAGCTCATCCTAGAAGATGCTGGTTTTAAGGTAGCGGTATTTGACTTTTTGGAAGGGGAAGAAAGAAAGAATTTAACCACTGTCCAGAAAGTCTATGAATTTTTAGTCAAGCAAGGTCTGACTCGTAGCGATGGACTCGTGGCTCTTGGTGGCGGTGTCGTTGGGGATTTGGCTGGTTTTGTAGCCTCTACCTATATGCGAGGTATTCATTTTGTTCAGATTCCGACTAGTTTGACAGCTCAGGTGGATTCTTCTATCGGTGGAAAGACGGGTGTTAATACTCCATTTGCTAAAAATATGGTGGGGACCTTTGCCCAACCAGATGGGGTTTTGATTGACCCACTTGTTCTTGAAACGCTTGGAAAAAGAGAGTTGATTGAAGGGATGGGTGAGGTTATCAAGTATGGCTTGATTGAGGATCCAGCACTTTGGGCTCTCTTGACGGAGCTGGATGGTTCTGTAGAGAGCATTTTAGAGCATGCAGAGACCTTGATTGAACATTCTTGCCAGGTCAAGCGCAAGATGGTGGTAGAGGATGAGTTGGACAATGGTGTACGCCTTTATCTCAACTTTGGCCACACCATTGGTCATGCCATTGAAGCGACTGCCGGCTATGGCAAAGTCATGCATGGAGAGGCTGTGGCCATGGGAATGGTTCAGATTTCCAAGGTTGCTGAGGAAAAAGGTCTTATGCCAGCTGGCATTACCCAGTCTATCACAGAAATGTGCCAGAAATTTGGACTACCTGTTGACTATGAAAACTGGGATGTTGATAAGCTTTATCAGGCTCTTACTCATGACAAGAAAGCGCGTGGTAACACCTTGAAATTGGTCTTGGTGCCAGAGCTTGGTTCAGCGACCATTCACCCAGTTTCTCTGGAAGAGATGAAAGACTACTTGGTAAAATAAGGAGAGTGTATGAGATATTTAACTGCAGGAGAATCACACGGCCCCCGTCTGACGGCTATCATTGAAGGAATTCCAGCTGGACTTCCTTTGACAGTTGAGGATATTAATGGCGACCTTAAACGTCGTCAGGGTGGCTACGGTCGTGGTGGTCGTATGAAGATTGAGAGTGACCAGGTTGTCTTTACTTCGGGCGTTCGCCACGGGAAAACGACAGGGGCTCCTATTACCATGGATGTCATCAATAAGGACCACCAGAAATGGCTGGATATCATGTCTGCGGAGGACATTGAAGACCGCCTTAAAAGCAAACGAAAAATTACCCATCCTCGTCCAGGACATGCCGATTTGGTTGGGGGCATCAAGTACCGTTTTGATGATTTGAGAAATTCTTTGGAGCGTTCATCAGCTCGTGAAACCACCATGCGGGTGGCAGTTGGGGCTGTAGCCAAACGTCTCTTAGCTGAACTGGATATGGAGATTGCCAACCATGTCGTTGTCTTTGGTGGCAAGGAAATCGATGTTCCTGAGAATCTCACAGTTGCTGAGATTAAGAAACGAGCTGCCCAGTCTGAAGTTTCTATTGTCAACCAAGAACGGGAACAGGAAATCAAGGATTATATTGACCAAATCAAACGTGATGGTGATACCATTGGTGGAGTTGTCGAGACAGTTGTCGGAGGTGTTCCAGTTGGTCTTGGTTCCTATGTTCAATGGGACAGAAAATTAGATGCGCGATTGGCCCAAGCCGTTGTTTCTATCAATGCCTTTAAAGGAGTGGAATTTGGTCTTGGCTTTGAAGCTGGTTACCGAAAAGGTAGCCAAGTTATGGACGAAATTCTCTGGTCTAAGGAAGACGGCTATACTCGCCGTACTAACAATCTGGGCGGCTTTGAAGGTGGTATGACCAATGGGCAACCGATTGTTGTTCGTGGAGTCATGAAACCTATTCCTACTCTCTACAAACCTCTTATGAGTGTGGATATCGAAACCCACGAACCTTACAAGGCAACCGTGGAGAGAAGCGATCCGACCGCTCTTCCAGCTGCAGGAGTGGTTATGGAAGCCGTTATGGCAACGGTTCTGGCGCAAGAAATCCTTGAAAAATTCTCATCAGATAATCTTGAGGAATTAAAAGAAGCAGTAGCCAAACACCGAGACTATACAAAGAACTATTAAGGAGTTCCTATGACAAAAACAGTCTATATCGCAGGTCTTGGTTTGATTGGAGCCTCTATGGCCCTTGGTATCAAACGTGATCATCCAGATTATGAAATTTTAGGTTATAATCGCAGTCAAGCTTCGAGAGATATCGCCTTGAAAGAAGGCATGATTGACCGTGCAACGGATGATTTTGCCAGTTTTGCTCCTTTGGCAGATATCATCATCCTCAGTTTGCCAATCAAACAAACCATTGCTTTCATTAGGGAATTGGCCAACTTAGACTTGAAAGAAGGAGTGATTATCTCGGATGCAGGCTCAACCAAGTCATCCATCGTAGATGCGGCGGAGCAGTATTTAGCTGGTAAGCCTGTTCGCTTTGTTGGGGCCCATCCCATGGCTGGTAGTCACAAGACAGGGGCAGCTTCTGCGGATGTCAATCTCTTTGAAAATGCCTATTATATCTTTACACCTTCGAGCCTGACAAGTCAGGATACGCTTGAGGAAATGAAGGATCTGCTTTCAGGTCTTCATGCTCGTTTTATCGAGATTGATGCCAAGGAGCATGATCGGGTGACTTCTCAGATTAGCCATTTTCCTCATATTCTGGCTTCTAGTCTCATGGAGCAGACTGCGGTTTATGCTCAAGAACATGAGATGGCAAGGCGCTTTGCGGCCGGTGGTTTTCGAGATATGACCCGAATTGCGGAAAGCGAGCCGGGCATGTGGACTTCTATTCTCTTGTCTAATCGTGAAACTATTCTGGATCGAATTGAGGATTTCAAGGAGCGCTTAGATGAGGTTGGACAAGCCATCAGCAAGGGAGATGAAGAGCAAATTTGGAACTTTTTCAATCAGGCGCGTGAGCAACGTCAGGCCATGGAAATTCATAAGCGTGGTGGTGTGGACAGTTCTTACGATCTCTATGTTGACGTTCCCGATGAAGAAGATGTCATCTTGCGAATTTTGGAACTGCTACGTGGAACTTCCTTGGTTAATATCCACATTAACGAGGAAAACCGTGAGGATATTCACGGGATCCTACAAATTTCATTTAAAAATGCTCAAGACTTAGAACGAGCCGAGCACCTCATAACAGAAAATACCGACTACACAGTCGTTGTCAAATAAGGAGAAAATCATGTCAAATATTTACGATAGTGCAAACGAACTCAGTCGCGGTCTACGCGAATTGCCAGAATACAAGGCTGTTAAAGCAGCTAAAGATGCGATTTCGGCAGATGCTGAGGCAAGCAAAATCTTTACAGAATATGTTGCCTTCCAAGAGGAAATTCAAAGACTAGCACAGACAGGTCAAATGCCAGACGCTTCCTTCCAAGCGAAAATGGAAGACTTTGGTAAACAGATTCAAGGGAATAGCCTCTTGTCAGAATTCTTTACCAAGCAACAACAATTGGCGATTTACCTTTCTGACATTGAAAAAATTGTTTTTGAACCAGTTTCAGAATTGCTAAAATAAGAAAATAACTATCATAAAGTCAGGAATTTTTAAGGAATTTCTGGCTTTTTATGATAAAATAGGTAAAAGTATTGCAAGTATGAGGTCCAGTATGAAACTAAAAACAAACATTCGCCACTTACATGGCAGTATCCGCGTTCCAGGTGACAAGTCTATCAGCCATCGTTCCATTATCTTTGGAAGTTTGGCTGAGGGTGAGACCAAGGTTTATGATATTCTGCGAGGTGAAGACGTTCTTTCGACCATGCAGGTTTTTCGTGACCTTGGTGTTGAAATCGAGGATAAAGATGGGGTTATTACCATTCAAGGTGTGGGCATGGATGGCCTAAAAGCTCCGCAAAATGCCCTTGATATGGGAAATTCTGGAACCTCGATTCGCCTGATTTCAGGTGTCCTTGCTGGCGCAGGCTTCGAAGTAGAAATGTTCGGAGACGATAGTCTTTCCAAACGTCCTATGGACCGTGTGACTATTCCACTGAAAAAAATGGGCGTCAGCATTTCAGGGCAAACTGAGCGAGACCTGCCTCCTTTGCGTTTGAAAGGGACGAAAAATTTAACACCTATTCATCATGAGTTGCCAATCGCCTCTGCCCAAGTCAAGTCAGCCTTGATTTTTGCAGCCTTGCAGGCTCAGGGTCAGTCAGTGATTATCGAAAAAGAATGCACCCGTAACCATACTGAAGATATGTTACAACAATTTGGTGGTCATTTAAGTGTGGACGGCAAGAAAATCACAGTCCAAGGGCCACAAAAATTGACAGGACAAAAGGTGGTCGTTCCAGGTGATATTTCCAGTGCAGCCTTTTGGTTGGTTGCAGGTTTGATTGTTCTAAACTCTCGTGTAGTGTTGCAGAACGTGGGCATTAATGAAACGCGTACTGGTATTATTGATGTCATTCGCGCCATGGGTGGAAAATTGGAAATAACTGAAATCGATCCAGTCGCTAAATCTGCTACCTTAACTGTTGAGTCTTCAGACCTGAAAGGAACAGAGATTGGTGGTGCCTTGATTCCACGTTTGATTGATGAATTGCCCATTATTGCTCTCCTAGCGACACAAGCCCAAGGTGTGACAGTTATCAAGGATGCTGAGGAACTCAAGGTCAAGGAAACCGACCGCATTCAGGTGGTAGCAGACGCCTTAAATAGCATGGGAGCAGATATTACTCCTACAGCTGATGGGATGATTATCAAAGGCAAATCCGCCCTTCACGGTGCTAGGGTCAATACGTTTGGTGACCACCGTATCGGTATGATGACGGCTATCGCAGCTCTTTTGGTAGCAGATGGAGAGGTGGAGCTTGACCGTGCAGAAGCCATCAATACCAGCTACCCTAGCTTCTTTGATGATTTGGAGAGCTTGATTCATGGCTAAGGTGTTATTAGGCTTTATGGGGGCTGGCAAATCGACTATTGCAAGAGGATTGGACCCTAATTACCTTGATATGGATGCTCTGATAGAAAAGCGTTTAGGCATGTCCATTGCGAATTTTTTCGCTGAAAAGGGAGAAGAGGCCTTTCGTCAGATAGAATCAGAAGTCCTAGCTGAGTTACTAGAAACAAATCAAGTTGTGTCAACTGGTGGAGGAGTGGTTATTTCTGAACGAAATCGTGACTTGCTCAAGACTAATCCGGATAATATCTACCTGAAAGCCGATTTTGACACCCTCTACCAACGCATATCAGCTGATAAGGAGAATCAGCGCCCGCTTTTTCTAAATAATAGTAAGGAAGAACTAGCAGCTATTTTTCAAGAACGACAGGCTTGGTATGAGGAAGTTGCCAGTCGGGTTTTGGATGTGACCAAGCTAAGCCCAGAGGAAATTATAGAGGAACTAAGATGAAAATTGCTTATCTAGGTCCCAAGGGATCATTTTCACACCACGTTGTGCAGACAGCTTTTCCTCATGAGGAATTGCAGGCCTTTGCCAATATTACAGACGTCATCAAGGCCTATGAACAAGGCTTGGTGGACTATTCTGTGGTACCAGTTGAAAATTCTATCGAGGGTAGTGTTCATGAAACCTTGGACTACCTTTTTCATCAGGCTCGCATTCAAGCAGTGGCAGAAATTGTTCAGCCCATTCACCAACAGTTAATGGTGGTTCCAGGTCACACTAAGATTGAGAAGATTTTTTCGCACCCACAGGCCTTAGCTCAAGGAAAGAAATTTATCGATGAAGAGTATCCAGATGCTCAAATTGAGGTGACTGCTAGTACAGCCTATGCGGCCCGCTTTATTTCCGAACATCCTGACCAGCCTTTTGCGGCTATTGCTCCTAGAAGTTCTGCCGAAGAATATGGCTTAGAACTGATTGCTGAGGATATTCAGGAAATGGAAGCCAATTTCACACGTTTCTGGGTTCTGGGAGCTGAAGGTGTAGCTATTCCCTTGCAAGCACAAACTGAAAAAATGAGTTTAGCCTTGACATTACCTGATAATCTTCCCGGCGCACTCTACAAGGCTCTTTCGACCTTTGCTTGGCGAGGAATTGACCTGACAAAAATTGAAAGTCGTCCACTCAAGACAGCGCTAGGCGAATACTTTTTCATTATCGATGTGGATTATGCCGATAAGGACTTGGTCCACTTTGCCCAAAAAGAATTAGAAGCGATTGGAATCCAGTATAAAGTTCTGGGTGCCTATCCTATTTATCCAATATCAGACCATGGAAAGGAGAGAAGATGAGTAAAGAAAATCCCTTAAGCCATCATGAGCAGTTGCGTTATGACTATCTACTTAAGAATATTCACTACCTCAATGAGCGAGAGAAAAAAGAGTTTGCTTACTTGCAAGACAAATTAAATAAGGCAAGTAGTGACGCTACCCCAGAGAGTCAAGAATTGACCGAGGATTATAGAAAGACAAGTGCTAACGCTTCAATTCCTTCTTATAATAGTCGTAGTCGTTCTGAGAGATACCAGAAGATTAATTCTCTTCCAAAGAAAAAAACTAAAAAGCGGAAGCTACGATGGGGCCGCATTTTCGCAGGTTTACTGGCTATCTTAGCTTGTCTGGCATTGGGTATGATTTTTATGTTCTTAAAAGGTTATACCAATGCTAATCCAGATAAAAATACGAATGCCCGGGCAGCTCAAGTAGAAGTCTTTAATGGTCAGGATACCAGAGATGGTGTTAATATTTTGATTATGGGTACAGATGGGCGAATTGGTCAAAATAGTGCTGAGACGCGGACTGACTCTATTATGGTATTAAATGTCGGAGGTTCAGATAAGAAAATTAAGTTAGTCAGTTTCATGCGTGATAATTTGGTCTATATAGATGGTTATAGTCAAGTGATTAACGGTAGAAAACAGACGGATAACAAGTTAAACGTAGCCTACGAGTTAGGAGAACAAGAGGGGCAAAAAGGGGCAGAAATGGTTCGTCAAGTCTTGAAAGATAATTTTGACTTGGACATTAAGTATTACGCCTTGGTCGATTTTCAGGCCTTTGCCACAGCGATTGACACGCTTTTCCCTGATGGGGTGACAATTGATGCTCAATTTTCAACATTGAATGGGCGTCCACTAACAGAAGCTACAGTCGGAGATGATTTACATGCGACTGAGACTGAGTCTCCAACCCAGACTATTAAAGTCGGAAAACAGAAGATGAACGGTTCGACCTTGCTCAATTATGCTCGTTTCCGTGATGATGATGAGGCGGATTATGGCCGTACCAAAAGACAGCAGCAAGTGCTGACAGCAGTTCTTCAGCAAATCAAAGATCCAACCAAGCTCTTTACAGGTTCAGAGGCACTTGGCAAGGTCTTTGGAATGACATCAACGAATGTTCCTTATACCTTCCTGTTAACAAATGGCTTGTCTTTCCTAAACGGAGCTCAAAATGGTATTGAAAAATTGACGATTCCAGAACTTGGTGACTGGGTAGATGCCTATGATGTTTATGGAGGCTTGGGCTTGCTTGTCGTTCAAAACAAATATCAGAATAAATTGTCTCAGATGGGTTTGAGATAGGAGAAGACAGAAGAATCAAAGTTTGATAGCTATTTATCTAGCAGTCAGGTTTTGATTTTTTACAGTCTGCAATAGATTTTTACCCCCTATTTGTGGTATAATGAAACGATACGATAGAAAGAATAATGAATAATATGACTGATTTAAAAGCAATTCAGGCTCGTAGTCTGGAGATGGCTGAATATTTTGTGGCCTTTTGTAAAGAACATGATTTGCTCTGCTATCTCTGTGGAGGAGGTGCTATTGGAGCCCTTCGAAACAAGGGCTTTATTCCTTGGGACGACGACCTAGACTTTTTTATGCCTCGCAAAGATTATGAAAAATTAGCAGAATTATGGCCTCGCTATGCAGATGAGCGTTATTTCTTGTCAAAGAGTCACAAGGATTTTGTCGATCGTAATCTTTTTATTACCATTCGTGACAAAGAAACCACCTGTATCAAACCTTATCAGCAGGATTTGAATTTACCACATGGTTTGGCTTTGGACGTGTTGCTTTTTGATTATTTTTCCAAAAATCAGCTTTTCGCTCTAATAAAAAAAATAATAAGTTGGAAATCTTCATTAAACTATAAGCATGTATATGAGGAGATACTAAGATGAGTAGAAATTTTTTTGAAAAGTTGAGATTAATTTCTATAAAAGATATTATTTCACTTATATTTATTTTTCCCATGGCATACTTTATTTCTCTATTCTATAGAAGCAGAAATGAAAACTTAATTTTAATATGTGAAAGTGAAAAAGAAGCTAGAGACAATGCCTATTGGTTGTTTAAATATATTAGAGAAAATCACCCAGAGGAAAATGTAATATATGTTATTGATTTTAAATCCCCTGACGCTCAAAAAGTCAAAGAGTTAGGAGAATGTATACAGTATTGGTCTTTGAAGCACTGGGTTTATTATCTTAGTGCAGGAGTGAATGTAAGTACACAAAAAGCAGGAAACCCTAATGCAGCTGTATTTAATTTTATGGAAGTATATTTAGGATTAAAAACCAATAAAGTATTTTTACAACATGGAATAACGGTTTCTGATGCTAAATGGCTATATTATGAAAATACAAAGATGCGTGGCTTTATATGTGGAGCAGAACAAGAGTACAAAGAAATAAAGGAAAAGTTTGGTTACCCTAGTGGATATGTACAATATTTAGGTTTTCCTAGATTTGACAACCTCCATAATACCATTGTAAAAAATAATCAAATTCTTGTAATGCCTACATGGAGAGAATGGTTGAACTTAAATACTAAAGCTAGAACTAACTTTAATGAAGGCAGTACTTTTACAGAAAGTGAATATTTTAAAAAATGGAATGAGTTTTTATTAAGTAAGGACCTAAAAACTTTTTTAGAAGAAAATGACTTAACTTTAATTTTTTATCCGCATAGAAATATGCAAAATAATTTACAAGAATTTCAAACTTCTTCGGATAATATAACATTGGCAGATTGGAAAAAATATGATATACAAGAATTATTAAAAGAGTCAGCTTTTTTAATTACAGATTATTCAAGCGTATTTATGGATTTTGCTTATATGAGAAAGCCAGTTTTGTTTTATCAATTTGATTATAAAAAATTTAGGGAGGGTCAGTACGAAGAAGGATACTATGACTATAAAGATGGCTTCGGAAAATCAATAGATACTCTAGATGAATTAATATTAGATATTCAAAAACAATTTAATAATAAGTGGATTTTGGAAGATAAATATAAAGAAAAAATTGAAAAATTTTTTAGAATATATGATAATCAGAATTCTAAGAGAGTATATTCGTTTATAAAAGAAATAATAGGAAAAAAAGAATGAAATTAACGATAGGCATACCAGTATACAACGGAGAAAAGTACATATCCCGTTGTATAGATTCTATACTCAAAGAGTATGAGAAAGCAAAAGAAAACATAGAGTTAGAATTGTTAATAGTAAACGATGGTTCAAAAGACAATAGTAAAACAATATTAAAAGAATATAGTGATAAATTATCAATTATAAAAGTTGTAACTCAAGATAATGCAGGAATTGCTCATGTAAGAAAAGTAATTTTAGAAGAGGCTAGTGGAGATTATCTATGGTTTGTTGATGTAGATGATGAGATAGATGAAGGAGCAATAGAATTTATAGCTAATCAAAAACTAGAAGAAGTAAATATATTTGATTATCGAGTAGGATATGAGGACAGTAAATTAGAGACTATAAGTATGGGAATACAAGAAAATACTATACTTATTCCTAATAAAGAAAAGAAACTTTTCACTCTGACGAATGCTGTCTGGCATTATATATATGATTTAGAATTTTTAAGAAGAACTAAACTAACCTTTAAAAGTGGTTATTTATATGAAGATTTTGAGTTTGTGGCAAAATTATGGCCTAATGTAAGTAGGGCTAAATATTTTAATTTTAGCATATACAAATATTATTTAACAGAAGGTTCTATTATGCGTGGCGGAACTCCTATTAATAAAATAAGAGATATAGAGGTTATGTTAAACAGTGTAGAAGCCTATTATACAGAAAATTATCCAGGGGAATATAAAAAAGAGTTAGAATATTATAACTGGTACCATATGTTGTATGGTGGATACGCTAATATTTTAAGAATTGATAAAAAATCTCCCCTATTAAAAGAGTACCTTGAAAAAATAAATAAAAAATATCCTAATTGGATACACAATCAGTATTTAAAGAGTCAACCATTGAAGAGAAAATTACTTATGTATTTAATTAAATTTAATCAAAAAAGTATAGTGAAAAAGTTATTGAAATAGGTGAAATATGAGTAAAAAGAAAATTTTATTTATCACATGGTCTTTTAGTTTGGGGGGCGGAGCTGAAAAAATTTTGGAAAACATTTCCAATGGATTAAGTGATGAGTATGATATTGATGTTTTAGAGATAAATCATCGTGGTATTGGAGAAAGTAACACTAGAAAAGTCAATGTATTAAAACCTATATTCAAAAACCTAGAAAATTCCAGTTTTTTTAATAAAATTAAGTGGAAGCTATTTTTGTTTTTCCCAAAATTATTTAGATATCTAGTAACGAGTAAAAAATATGATTATGAAATAGCTTTTAATTATTTATATCCAGTTTACTTACTTAGTAATGATGTGAAAACAATATCTTGGAATCATGGAACAATCTATAATTTAAAAAACCATAAATTTTCTAGAATTAGACAAGGTAAAAAATTAAAACATGTTAACAAAATAATAAGTATATCAGAAAAAACATCAGAGTCTATCAAAGAAATTTATCCTGAATATGCTAAAAACATAGAGCTAGTATATAATGGATACGATTTTCAAAAAATTCACACTAAATCTCTTGATGATGTAAATATTAAATTTGAAGAGGACAGTCTCATTTATTTAGGACGTATAGAGGAAGCCAAAGGGATTAAGAGATTGTTAGAAGTTTTTAAGAATGTGGTTGAGAAAATACCTGATAAAAAATTATATTTATTAGGGAAAGGTGATTTAGAGGAATACGTTAGTAAATTTGTAGTTGACAATCATTTAGAAAAAAATGTATTTATGTTAGGATATGTTGACAATCCATATCCATACATAAAAAAAGCATCTTATGTTGTTTTATTATCAGAAGCAGAAGGGTTTCCTACAGTTTTGGTGGAAGCGTTAGCGTTAGGAAAGGGATTTATTAGTACTCCTGTAGGAGGGACGAAAGAATTATATAATAATCAAAAATGTGGATTTGTTTCTGATGATAATGAAGAAATTTGTAACTATCTTATAGAAGAGCTTAGTAAAAAGAAGGAAGATAGATTCATTAATTCGGAAGTATGTAAGAAGTATGTTGATAAATATTCCTTAGATAAACAGATTGCCAGTATCAAAAAAATAATCAATGAATTATAGGTGAATAAATTATGGATAAAATAATAATTCCTATGAGTTATATGGGAAGTGGATCCTCAGCTGTGACAGATTTATTAAGAGAATATGAAGGAATAAACACGAAAAATTCAGACTTTGAATATGTATTTTTACATGCACCTGATGGATTATTTGATTTAGAGTATAAATTGCTTTATAATAACAATGCTATTAGGAGTGATGAAGCCGTAAAGAGTTTCAGAAAACTTATGAAAAAATTGTATATTTATGGTGGTTGGGGGATTGCTAATTATAAAGAAAAAATTTCCCAAAATTTCATGAATATAGTAGATAGTTATTTAGATTCGATAATAACAAGTAAATATCGTGGAGTATGGTACTATTATCAAAAACCATCAAAAATAGCTTGGTTTATAAGAATTATAAAGAGAGTTATATTTAAAAAAACTGCAAAATTAAAACAAGTACAATTAGAAATGAGTATGGTATCTTCGGATGACTTTTATGAAAAAAGTAGACAGTTTATTGTTGATGTTATAAAACAAATATCCGATACAGAAGAGAATATAGTATTAGACCAACTTTTATTACCTCATAATCTTAATTTAATAGATAATTATAAAATTGATGGATTGCTTCCAATAATTGTTTCAAGAGATCCCAGAGATGTATTTATCATGAATAAATACTTTTGGAAGCCAAGAAATCAAGAGGTGCCATACCCAACAGATGTTAAGACATTTTGTAATTATTACAAAATGATGAGAGAAAATGAGAAAAAAACCGAGACTTTAACATTAAGATTAAATTTTGAAGATTTAGTTTTACATTATGAAGAAACAAAAGAAAAAATAGAAAACTTCATAGGTATAGATTGTATCCATCACAAAGAAAAATTTAGGTATTTCAATCCGAATATATCTGTGAATAATTTACAAGTTTACAATAGAGATGTTAATTATATTCCGGAAGTAGAGGTTATAGAATCAGAACTATCGGAATACTTATATAATTTTAAGAATGATATTATTTCTAATGGGGATGTATTTTAAGTTAGTACACATAGGAATGAGGTGATTATTTGATAATAGAATGGAAAAAATTGTATTATTTAATTACGCTATTTAGCTATACTGTAACTATTTTTTTAGGTATTGCATATATATATAACAATTCGATTATTACGTTATTGATAACTTTAGTTATGCTTATTATAAGTAGTATCCTATACTGTTTTAACAATATAAAGTATTATATAATCCACCTTATTTTTTATATTACAATTTTTCTATTTTTAGTGTCTAGACCAACCATAGATTATTTCAAGCAGGGGCTAATAAATACTTATCAAGAAGATGTCTATAGATTTTCATTTTTGGCTGTTATTGTTTCTATTATTGGCATAACTATAGGAGGTCTTTTAGTTTCTAAAAGAGAAAACAAATTAAAAGAAGAGATTAAAGCCCTCAAAAACAAGCGATTTATAGATAGTGTACGGAAAGTATCGTTATCAGTATTTTTGTTCTCGTATCCATTTTACTTAGTAAGAATAATCGAAAGATTAATGTACAGATTAAATGTTTCATATTATGAATATTATGCTGATTTCAAAAGTGAGTTACCTTATTTTACCTATACCTTATCTACATTTGTAGTTTATGCTATGTGTATATATCTAGCTACAAAACCAAATAAACGCCATTCTACAATAGTGTTAGGCCTCTTTGTTACTGCAAATGTATTCAATCTTTTAATAGGAACAAGAAATCCATTTGTACTAAGTTTGATTTTTTCATTTGTTTATTTTTTTGTGAGAAATCAGACAGAAAAAGGTGTTTGGATAGGTGTAAAAGAAAAATCTATGCTCTATATAGGGACACCTATCACGATGCTTATTATGGGCTTCTTGAATTATGCCCGTGATGGAGTAGGGATTGGGAATATGAGTATTTCTGAACTTTTTTTAGATTTTATCTATAAACAAGGAACTAGCTTTGGTGTTTTAGCAAGGGGATATTTATATGGAAGTAATTTACCGATAAAAGAGTTTAGAAATTATACATTTAGTCCTGTAATTGAGTATATCACCAGAGGGAATTTAGGAATTTTATTTGGTGGAACTCCCTTTACTAGTGCTAATAATAGTCTAGAATTAGCTCTTGAAAGTGACAGATACGCTCACAATATTTCGTATATTGTTTTGAAACAGGATTATTTGGCAGGTCATGGCATAGGTGGCAGCTATATAATGGAAATGTATACTGATTATGGAATGCTTGGACTATTTCTGTTGAGTATTCTAATGGGGATAGGTTTCATATTTATGATAAAATCAGCTTATAAATCCGGAGTACTATTATTCGGTATTACGTTATTAATTTTAAATAATCTATTCTTTATGCCGAGAGGAGGCTTTACAGAGAGTTTCTTTAATTTAGTTACATTGCAATATTGGGGAATTGTTTTTGTTATATTTTTTGTAGCAACCCTAATAGAAAGAAAAGTAAAATACACAGTTAATAATAAAGGAGATATATAATGTTTGATAATTATTCAATTGCAGATTTATTTGCAAATATTTATAAGAGAAGAGTATTAAATCTAGTTTCACTAATAGTTTTATTTCTTTGTTTAGCTATTCCATACTCTTATAAAGTACTTACAACAAAGTCTGTTGTAAAGGATACTAGTAATTATTCTAGTTATCTTTCGTATAAAATCATAGCGCCAGAAGTTGAAACTAAAACTCCTAATAGTAACACGATTGGAGGATATAGTGATTTCTATGGACGTTTGGTTCAAGCCAATTTAAATGGAGCTTATTTGTTAAATGACCAATCAGAATCAGATATGAAAAAAATTGCGTCAGAATTAATGACATCTGAGGTTACACTTAAAAACTCAAATTTTGATTTTTGGAACAAAAAGATAGAAGTAAATTCCTTATTAAATAATGTGGGAATTACAGTAAAAATATTAACACCAAGTAAATTGGCGAATGATATTATTGAACAGAAATTGGATTATTTGATTGATAAATATAAACAGACATATTCTGGTGTCACAATTGAAAAATTGGAGACAGTTTATTCAAAAGAACTTGAAAAAAATGACATAGAATCTGGAGTAAATAAAGTTACTTTATTCATTCGTGTGATTATACTCGGAATTGGGGCTCTATTTTTAGTAATATTTGTTAACGTAGCAGCGTATATCTTTAATCCAACTATTAATAGAGCTGGAGATTATGAAAAATATGGTGTAGATTTTGTAGTGAAATTAGATACTGTAGCTAATTTTAAAGATGTTATACAATATAAGAATGGAAATAAGAACTTATTAGTGATAGCAACGAATAAAAATGTTTTTGATAAATTTTCTAAGCAATATGCTAAAGCCTTGCCAGAAAATATTGTCATTGGAAATATAAATAACATTAAGTCTGTATTAGATTCTGACAACATTTTATTTGTAGAAGAGTATGGTATAACTAGATATAAAAACTTTGAAGAACAGCTTCAAGTAATTAAAAACCTAAACAAAAATGTTCTAGGCGTGGTTTCATATAATTTGTAGATTATGTCAAATTAAAGGAAAGTAAGACCTTGAATTTTCGGTTCTATAACTAGTTGTAGTGGGTTGAAGAAAAACTAAGATCGAGAAAGGACACATTTCGTCCTTTCTTTTTTGATATTCAGAGCGATAAAAATCCGTTTTTTGAAGTTGTAAAAGTTCCGAAAACCAAAAGCATTTCGTTTGATAAGTTTGATGAGATTATTGGTCGCTTCTAATTTAGCGTTGGAATAAGGTAATTGGAGTGCGTTGACAATCTTATCTTTGTCCTTGAGAAAGGTTTTAAAGACAGTCTGAAAAAGAGTATGAACCTTATTTAGATTGTCCTCCAATAAGTCCAAAAAATTCCTTATTCTGAAAGTGAAAAAGTAAGAGCTGATAGACATTGTAGTGGTGTTTCAAGTCTTCTGAATAGCTCAACAGCTTTTCCCAAATGAAAAAATTGTACTTGATCGCTTTCACATTGTACAACATCTCAGACGTGCTATGAGTCGTGTCCGTGTTCAAATCATGAACCAATTCGATAGAAAATCCCATGAATACAAGGCTGTCAAGCACTACTGGAAGCTCATCCAGCAGGATAGTCGTAAACTGAGTGATAAACGATTTTATCGCCCTACTTTTCGCTAACACTGGACTAATAATGAGATTCTCGAAAAGCTCCCTGCATACTCTCAAGAATATAGAGAGAAGTATGAACTCTATCAACTATTACTATTTCATTTCCAAGAGAAATAAACAGACCATTTTTTTGAATTGATTGAATAAACGATTTCTTGTGTAAATCCTATTTTTCAAACTGTTTTTAAAACCTTTTTGAAAGATAAGGACAAAATCATGAACGCACTGGAGCTGCACTACTCAAACGCGAAACTAGAGGCTACTAATAACATCATTAAGGTCATCAAGTGCAATACTTTTGGCTTACGGAACTTTAAAAACTTCAATTAAAACTAGAATCCTCATCGCTTTGAACATCAAAAAGGAGAGAACCAAGTTGGTCCTCTCCAGGTTATAACTTTTCATCAACCCACTACAGTTGACAAAGAGCCAAAAGAAGTCGCTTTTATTGAAAATTTACTACTAATAATAATGATTAGTTGGTTGTTTTTTTAATCTTACTTAGTATAAGATTTAGGGCATAGTGGAGTGTTTCATCTTTTGTGATAAAGAGTGTTAAGAGGTAGTAAATAGTACAACCTACAATGGTAGAGAGAACCATGAAAATCATGTTCAAAGTTACTGTATAAGACGTTATTTGAAAGAGCGTTTTAAAAGTTAGGTAAATGGGAATAAATCCTAGTGAGACAATGCTATAGCGTATAAGAAATGTGAAAATTTCTTTCAATTTAAGTAACTGATATTTTTTGATAAAGTGAATTTCAAGTAGAACGACTATGATTTCTGCACTTATAGTAGTGACGAGATAGTATACTGGTGAAAATATATTATTGAAATACAAGAAGCAGTTGAGTAGGAAATTTAATCCACCACCAATAAAGTAAAAGGCAGTTAGACGATTTTCGTGATTATTAATAAATATAATTTGTCTACCCAGAATCAATTCAATGGCCCAAATAACACTTCGAAAAGCAAAAATGCTAGTAATGATTCCCGCCTCAAGATATTTTTCAGAAGAATAAATAACGGTTGCATAACTTCCTAAAATCATAATTCCAATACTTGTTGGAATTATGAGGAAATAGAAAAATGATGCTGTTTGATTCACAAGAGATCTATAGGAATTGTAATCTTTTTTTCCAAGATAGTAGCTGAGACGTGGAACACTTACGTTTATAGCTCCACCTAGGACACCAGCAATTAACATAACGATGTTGGAAGCGATCGCATAATAAGAAATGTAGTTTTCATCAGGTCCATTGGTTATGAATATTCTATCGAGCAGGGTATAGAGCATACTGGAATTTGCTAATAGTAGCATAGTAAAGAGAGGCTTAGATTCTTTGGTTAATTCCACAAAACTAATCTTAACGAATGAAACTTTTCTCTTGATCCAAAGAAAACTAAGTAGATAATTTAGAATAGTGGTGGCACTCATGACAATGGCATAAGGAACAATATCATCTGCTGTTTTTACAAAAGTGAAGATTCCAACTAACATAGAAATCCGGATAATTAAGGTCTTATATAGGATGAAGGCATAGTTTTCATAAGCTTCGTTCATCCATTCGATATTGAGGAATTGGAAGAGTGCCTGTGCACCTAAGATATAGTAGAGAACTTTAAGATTCTCAATGTTGGTGTCAAAAAAGATAATAAGGAAGTAGATACCAGTTGTCAGGATAGAAGTGAAAACAGAAATATAAAACAACTTAGAAAAGACATAGTTGATTTTATTCTTATCGTCTTTGACTTTACTGATAGCTCGAATCCCGTAGTTGTATATTCCAAAGGCGGCTAAAGGAATGACAAAGCTGGCCCAGGTATTAGCAGTATTGAAATAACCGTAGTTGGATTTGCTGAGAATCCGAGTCAGATAAGGATTGGTTATCAGTGGAAAAACGATATTGAGAACATTGACTAGCAAGCTAGCCAGTGCATTAACTTTTATATTTTTCATTGTACTTTCTTTCTTGTATTGTAAAATGGTCTCTAGTATTATATCACATTCTCGCTTCATTCTTTTGATAAAATCGTAAAAATCTAGTATAATAGATAGAACTGAAAGTATGAGGTTACTAGCAATGAAAATGAAACAAATCAGTGATACAACTTTAAAAATCACGATGTCTTTAGAAGATTTGATGGATCGAGGAATGGAGATTGCTGACTTTCTCGTTCCTCAAGAAAAAACAGAAGAGTTCTTTTATGCCATCTTGGATGAGTTAGAGATGCCTGATAGCTTTCTAGATACAGGCATGTTGAGTTTCCGTGTGACTCCAAAACCTGATAAGGTAGATGTCTTTGTGACCAAGTCAAAGATTGACCAAAATCTAGATTTTGAAGATCTATCGGATTTGCCAGACATGGAAGAATTGGCTCAAATGTCGCCAGATGAATTTATCAAAACTTTAGAAAAAAGCATCGCAGACAAAACTAAGGATGATATTGAAGCCATTCAATCCCTAGAGCAAGTTGAAGCCAAGGAAGAAGAGCAGGAACAGGCTGAACAAGAAGTTGAAAGCAAGAAAGAGCCTTATATCTACTATATCCTTTCTTTTGCTAAGTTGGCTGACTTGGTGGCTTTTGCCAAGACAGTGACTTTTGAGATGGAAACTTCTGAACTCTACAAAATGAACGAGCGCTATTATTTGACCATTTTAGTGGATATTGAAAATCATCCAAGTCCATATCCAGCTTGGCTGTTGGCCCGTATGCGCGAGTTTGCGGACGATAGTGACATCAGTCGCTCAGTCTTGCAAGAGTATGGTCAAGTCTTGATGAATCACGATGCAGTGCTTAATTTGCAAAAGATTGGTTCATAATTTTAAAAATCAATTTTCATCTATCAAGAAAGACGAATCATGGGATTCGTTTTTTCTTTTCTAGATTGAAATAGTGAATTACTATAATAGGAATTTTCACAAAATTCTGTTATAATGGCTATATTAGAAAATTTCGAGGAGACAAACATGACAGTTAAAATTGCTTTACTAGGATTTGGTACCGTTGCAAGTGGTGTGCCTTTCCTCCTAAAGGAAAATGGAGAAAAAATCAATCAATCAGCACATTCAGAGATTGAGGTTGCTAAGGTATTGGTCAAGGATGAAGATGAAAAGAATCGCTTGCTTGCAGCAGGAAATGACTTTAACTTTGTAACCAATGTGGATGATATTTTGTCAGACCAGGACATTACGATCGTAGTGGAATTGATGGGGCGTATCGAACCAGCTAAAACCTTTATCACTCGTGCCTTGGAGGCTGGCAAACACGTTGTTACTGCCAATAAGGACCTTTTGGCTGTCCATGGTGCAGAATTGCTAGAAATCGCTAAAGCCAACAATGTAGCACTTTACTACGAAGCAGCAGTAGCGGGAGGTATTCCAATTCTTCGCACTCTAGCAAATTCCTTGGCTTCTGATAAAATCACTCGCGTACTTGGTGTGGTTAACGGAACTTCTAACTTCATGATGACCAAGATGGTGGAAGAAGGCTGGTCTTACGATGATGCTCTTGCGGAAGCTCAAAGACTTGGATTTGCAGAAAGTGACCCTACAAATGACGTAGATGGGATTGATGCAGCTTACAAGATGGTGATTTTGAGCCAATTTGCCTTTGGCATGAAGGTTGCCTTCGACGATGTAGCCCATAAGGGAATCCGCAACATCACACCAGAAGATGTAGCTGTGGCTCAAGACCTTGGTTATGTAGTGAAATTGGTTGGTTCTATTGAGGAAACTCCTTCAGGTATTGCTGCAGAAGTGACTCCAACCTTCCTTCCTAAAGTGCACCCACTCGCTAGTGTAAATGGCGTAATGAACGCTGTCTTTGTAGAATCTATCGGTATCGGTGAGTCTATGTACTACGGACCAGGTGCTGGTCAAAAACCAACTGCAACGAGTGTTGTGGCGGATATTGTCCGTATCGTTCGTCGCTTGAATGATGGTACCATTGGCAAAGATTTCAACGAATACAGCCGTGACTTGGTCTTGGCAAATGCTGAAGATGTCAAAGCTAATTACTACTTCTCAATCTTGGCTCCAGACTCAAAAGGTCAGGTCTTGAAATTGGCTGAAATCTTCAATGCTCAAGATATTTCCTTCAAGCAAATCCTCCAAGATGGAAAAGAAGGTGACAAGGCGCGTGTTGTTATCATCACACACAAGATTAATAAAGCCCAGCTTGAAAATGTCTCAGCTGAATTGAAGAAGGTTTCAGAATTCGACCTCTTAAATACCTTCAAGGTGCTAGGAGAATAAGATGAAGATTATTGTACCTGCAACCAGTGCCAATATCGGGCCAGGTTTTGACTCGGTCGGTGTAGCTGTAACCAAGTATCTTCAAATTGAGGTATGTGAAGAACGGGATGAGTGGCTGATTGAACATCAGATTGGCAAATGGATTCCCCACGACGAGCGTAACCTCTTGCTCAAAATCGCTTTACAAATTGTACCAGACTTGCAGCCAAGACGTTTGAAAATGACCAGTGATGTTCCCTTGGCGCGTGGTTTGGGTTCTTCCAGCTCTGTTATTGTAGCTGGGATTGAACTAGCCAACCAACTGGGTCAGCTCAACTTGTCTGATCATGAAAAATTGCAGTTGGCGACCAAGATTGAAGGACATCCTGACAATGTGGCTCCAGCCATTTATGGTAATCTCGTTATTGCAAGTTCCGTTGAAGGACAAGTCTCTGCTATCGTAGCAGACTTCCCAGAGTGTGATTTCCTAGCCTACATTCCAAACTATGAATTGCGTACTCGAGACAGCCGTGGTGTCTTGCCTAAGAAATTGTCCTACAAAGAAGCTGTTGCGGCTAGTTCTATCGCCAATGTGGCTGTTGCCGCCTTGTTGGCAGGAGACATGGTGACCGCTGGGCAAGCAATCGAGGGAGACCTCTTCCACGAGCGCTATCGTCAGGACTTGGTGAGAGAATTTGCGACGATTAAGCAAGTGGCCAAAGAAAATGGTGCCTATGCAACCTACCTCTCTGGTGCTGGGCCGACAGTTATGGTCTTGGCTTCTCATGACAAGATGCCAACGATTAAGGCAGAATTGGAAAAGCAACCCTTCAAAGGAAAGCTTCATGACTTGAAGGTTGATACCCAAGGTGTCCGTGTCGAAGCAAAATAAAGAATAGAAGATAGGATGGGGAAACTCTCGACCAGAGGGCTTCCTATCCTTTTTTTGAAAAGAATTCGAGTTAAAAACTTGATAAAGGAGAAATAAAGATGGCAGAAATTTATCTAGCAGGTGGTTGTTTTTGGGGCCTAGAGGAATATTTTTCACGCATTTCTGGAGTGCTAGCAACCAGTGTTGGCTACGCTAATGGACAAGTCGAAACGACCAATTACCAGCTGCTCAAGGAAACAGACCATGCAGAAACGGTTCAGGTAATTTATGATGAGAAGGCAGTGTCACTCAGAGAGATTTTACTTTATTATTTCCGTGTTATTGATCCATTATCAGTCAATCAACAAGGGAATGACCGTGGACGTCAGTATCGGACCGGTATATATTATCAGGATGAAGCAGACTTGCCAGCTATCTTCACAGTGGTGCAGGAGCAGGAGCGCATGCTTGGGCGAAAGATTGCAGTAGAGGTGGAGAAACTTCGCCACTACATTCTGGCTGAAGATTACCACCAAGACTATCTTAAGAAGAATCCTTCAGGTTACTGTCATATCGATGTGACCGATGCTGAGAAGCCATTGATTGATGCCTCTAACTATGAAAAGCCTAGTCAAGAGGTGTTAAAGGGCAGTTTATCTGAAGAATCCTATCGTGTTACCCAAGAAGCTTCTACAGAGGCTCCATTTACCAATGCCTATGACCAAACCTTTGAAGAGGGAATTTATGTAGACATCACGACAGGTGAGCCACTCTTTTTTGCCAAGGATAAGTTTGCCTCAGGATGTGGTTGGCCAAGTTTTAGTCGTCCGATTTCTAAGGAATTGATTCACTACTACAAGGACCTGAGTCATGGAATGGAGCGAATCGAGGTTCGTTCTCGGTCAGGAAACGCTCACTTGGGTCATGTTTTCACAGATGGACCGCGTGAGTTTGGTGGCCTCCGTTACTGTATCAATTCTGCTTCCTTGCGCTTTGTGGCCAAGGATGAGATGGAAGAGGAAGGATATGGCTATCTACTGCCTTACTTAAGCAAATAAAACAGAGAGGGTGGGCACTTCCCACTTTCTTTATTTCTAGAAAACGAATAGAAGGGATCTATGAAACACCTATTATCTTACTTTAAACCCTACTTCAAGGAATCGATTTTAGCACCCTTGTTCAAGCTGTTAGAAGCTGTTTTTGAGCTCTTGGTTCCCATGGTGATTGCTGGGATTGTTGACCAATCCTTGCCCCAGAGAAATCAAAATCATCTCTGGATGCAGATTGGCCTGCTCCTTATTTTTGCAGTGATTGGTGTTGTAGTGGCCTTAATAGCCCAGTTCTACTCAGCTAAGGCTGCGGTTGGATTTGCCAAAGAATTGACAGGTGACCTCTATCGCCATATTCTTTCCTTGCCCAAGGACAGCAGAGATCGTTTGACCACTTCTAGCTTGGTCACTCGCTTGACTTCGGATACCTACCAGATTCAGACTGGTATCAATCAATTCCTGCGTCTCTTTTTACGAGCGCCTATTATCGTTTTTGGAGCCATTTTTATGGCCTATCGAATCTCAGCTGAGCTGACTCTCTGGTTCTTGGTCATGGTTGTCATTTTGACCATTGTTATTGTAGGGCTCTCTAGACTGGTTAATCCTCTCTACAGCAGTCTGAGAAAGAAAACGGATCAGCTGGTTCAGGAAACGCGCCAGCAATTACAAGGGATGCGGGTTATTCGTGCTTTTGGTCAAGAAAAACGAGAGTTACAGATTTTTCAAACCCTTAACCAAGTTTATGCCAGATTGCAAGAAAAAACAGGCTTCTGGTCTAGTTTATTAACACCCCTGACCTATCTGATTGTAAATGGAACTCTCCTAGTCATTATCTGGCAAGGCTATATTTTTATTCAAGGAGGATTGCTCAGTCAAGGCGCTCTCATTGCCCTTATTAATTATCTCCTACAGATCTTGGTGGAATTGGTCAAGCTAGCCATGCTGATCAATTCTCTCAACCAGTCCTACATCTCAGCTAAGCGAATCGAGGAAGTCTTTGCTGAGGCTCCAGAAGACATCCATTCAGAATTAGAGAAAAAGCAAGTTACCAGCAATCAGGTTTTACAAGTTCAAGAACTGACCTTTACCTATCCTGATGCGGCCCAGCCTTCTCTGAGAGACATTTCCTTTGATATGACTCAAGGACAAATCCTTGGTATCATTGGGGGAACGGGTTCTGGTAAATCAAGCTTGGTGCAAGTCTTACTTGGTCTTTATCCAGTAGATAAGGGAAGCATAGATCTTTATCGAGATGGATCTAGCCCTCATAATTTAGAGCAATGGCGGTCCTGGATTGCTTATGTACCCCAAAAAGTCGAACTTTTTAAGGGAACTATTCGTTCCAACTTGACTCTAGGTTTAGATCAAGAAGTAACTGACCAAGAACTCTGGCAGGCCTTGGAGATTGCGCAAGCTAAGGATTTTGTCAGTGAAAAGGAAGGACTCTTAGATGCCCTAGTTGAGGCAGGAGGGCGAAATTTCTCAGGTGGACAAAAACAAAGGCTGTCTATCGCACGAGCAGTCTTGCGCCAAGCCCCTTTTCTCATCCTAGATGATGCTACCTCCGCGTTGGATACCATTACGGAGTCCAAGCTCTTGAAAGCTATCCGAGAGAACTTACCAAATACAAGCTTAATCTTGATTTCTCAACGAACCTCGACTTTACAGATGGCTGACCAGATTCTCCTCTTGGAAAAAGGTGAGCTTTTAGCTATCGGCAAGCACGAGGACTTGATGAAGTCCAGTCAAGTTTATCGCGAAATCAATGCATCCCAACATGGAAAGGAGGACTAGCATGAGACGACAAACTGCAAACCAGACGCTTAAACGTTTGGCCAAAGATTTAGCAAGCCATCCCTTCCTCCTTTTCTTAGCCTTTATAGGAACCATTGCCCAGGTTGGTTTATCGATTTACCTACCTATCTTGATTGGTCAGGTTATTGACCAAGTCCTAGTGGCCGATTCATCATCAGTTTTTTGGCACATTTTCACTCAGATGATCTTGGTGATCATAGGAAACACTTTAGTTCAATGGATCAATCCTCTTCTTTATAATCGCTTAATCTTCTCTTATACTAAAGATTTGCGAGAGCGAATTATCCATAAGCTCCACCGTTTACCGATTTCCTTTGTAGATCGACAAGGAAGTGGGGAAATGGTCAGTCGGGTAACCACAGACATAGAACAGTTGGCAGCTGGCTTGACCATGATTTTTAACCAATTTTTCATTGGAGTCTTGATGATTTTGATTAGTATTCTAGCCATGCTTCAAATTCATCTCCTCATGACTCTCTTAGTCTTGCTGTTGACACCACTTTCTATGGTAATCTCACGCTTTATTGCTAAACGGTCCTATCATCTCTTCCAAAAACAAACAGAGACGAGGGGGATTCAGACACAATTAATTGAAGAATCGTTGAGCCAGCAGACTATTATTCAATCTTTTAATGCTCAATCAGAGTTTATCCAAAGGCTGCGAGAGGCTAATGACAACTACTCAGGTTATTCGCAGTCAGCCATCTTTTATTCTTCAACGGTCAATCCTTCGACTCGCTTTGTAAATGCACTCATTTACGCACTTTTAGCTGGAGTGGGAGCTTATCGTATTATGATAGGGTCCACCTTGACCATCGGGCGTTTAGTGACCTTTTTGAACTATGTTCAGCAATACACCAAGCCTTTTAACGATATTTCTTCAGTTTTGGCCGAGTTGCAAAGTGCCTTGGCATGTGCAGAGCGTGTTTATGCTGTCTTAGAAAGTCCTGAGGTGGCTGAAACAGGTAAGGAAGTCTTGACCAGTGACCAAGTTAAGGGAGCTATTTCCTTTAAACATGTCTCTTTTGGCTACCATCCTGAAAAGATTTTGATTAAGGATTTATCAATTGATATTCCAGCTGGTAGCAAGGTGGCAATCGTTGGTCCTACAGGTGCCGGAAAATCAACCCTTATCAATCTTCTCATGCGCTTTTATCCCATTAACTCGGGAGATATCTTGCTAGACGGACGATCCATTTATGACTATAGTCGTGCCTCTTTACGCCAGCAGTTTGGAATGGTGCTCCAAGAAACCTGGCTCAAGCAAGGGACCATTCATGACAATATTGCCTTTGGAAATCCTGATGCCAGTCGGGAGCAAGTGATTGCTGCTGCAAAGGCAGCCAATGCAGACTTTTTCATTCAACAGTTGCCGCAGGGATACGATACCAAGTTGGAAAATGCGGGAGAATCTCTCTCTGTCGGTCAGGCTCAGCTCTTGACCATCGCCCGAGTCTTTCTGGCTATTCCCAAGATTCTTATCTTAGACGAAGCAACTTCATCCATCGATACGCGGACAGAAGTGCTGGTACAGGATGCCTTTGCTAAACTCATGAAGGGGCGTACAAGCTTTATCATTGCCCATCGCTTGTCAACCATTCAGGATGCGGATATGATTCTAGTCTTAGTGGATGGTGATATTGTTGAGTATGGGAACCATCATGACCTTATGTCTAAGAAGGGCAAGTATTACCAAATGCAGCAAGCTGCAGCTTTTAGCTCTGAATAATCCTTTTTAATTTCGAACTCTTATAGACAAAAAAAGTTGCCTTCGGGTGACTTTTTTGTTACAATAGCTAGAAAAATTGTTCACTGTAATACTCAATGAAAATCAAAGAGCAAATTAGGAAGCTAGTCGCAGGTTGCTCAAAACACTGTTTTGAGGTTGTAGATAAGATTGACGAAGTCAGTAACCATATATCTACGGCAAGGTGAATCTGAAGTGGTTTGAATTTGAGTATAAATTGTCTTTTAGAAAAGGAGCCTAGTATGAAAGTCTTTCAGCATGTAAATATCGTGACTTGTGACCAAGATTTCCATGTCTATCTTGATGGAATCTTAGCTGTTAAGGATTCTCAAATCGTCTATGTTGGTCAAGAGAAGTCAGAGATTTTAGAGCAAGCTGAGCAGATTATAGACTATCAGGGAGCCTGGATTATGCCAGGTTTGGTCAATTGTCACACCCATTCTGCTATGACAGGATTGAGAGGAATTCGAGATGATAGCAATCTCTATGAATGGCTCAATGACTATATCTGGCCAGCAGAAGCTGAGTTTACTCCCGACATAACTACTAAGGCGGTTAAAGAAGCGATGATAGAAATGCTCCAGTCGGGAACAACAACCTTCAACGATATGTATAATCCCAATGGTGTGGATATTGAGCGGATTTATCAGGCAGTGAAAACTTCCAAGATGCGTTGTTATTTCTCACCGACACTCTTTTCTTCAGAGATAGAAACAACTACTGAGACCATTACTAGAACACGAGGCATCATCGAGGAAATCTTAGGATATGAACATCCAAATTTTAAGGTTATGGTAGCCCCACATTCTCCCTACAGCTGTAGTAGAGACTTACTGACAGAAAGTTTAGATATGGCAAAAGAGTTGAATATTCCTATCCATATCCATGTTGCGGAGACCAAGGAGGAATCAGACATTATCCTGAAACGATATGGCAAACGTCCCCTAGCCTTTCTAGAAGAACTGGGTTACTTAGAGCATCCGTCTGTCTTTGCTCACGGGGTTGAATTAAACGAGCGAGAAATTGAACGTTTATCAACATCTCAAGTGGCTATCGCCCACAATCCTATCAGTAATCTCAAACTGGCTTCAGGAATTGCTCCAATTATCCAACTCCAAAAAGCAGGAGTAGCAGTGGGAATTGCGACTGACTCGGTTGCTTCCAATAATAATCTAGATATGTTTGAGGAAGGACGGACAGCTGCACTACTACAGAAAATGAAGAGCGGAGATGCCAGCCAATTTCCTATCGAAACAGCTCTCAAGGCGCTGACAATTGAAGGGGCTAAGGTTCTTGGAATGGAAGAACAGATAGGAAGTCTGGAAGTTGGCAAGCAAGCAGATTTTCTCGTTATTCAACCACAGGGAAAAATTCATCTCCAACCCAAAGAAAATATGCTATCTCACCTGGTTTATGCTGTTAAATCCAGTGATGTAGATGATGTTTATATCGCCGGAGAACAGGTTGTGAAGCAAGGCCGAGTCCTGACAGTAGAACTGTAAAAGAAAAATCACGAAAAATTTTAAAAAAAGTTTGCAAAAATCTTGCATTCTTTTTTTGACTATGCTATACTTATATACGGTTTGAAAAAACTGCCTAAGACAGTAGGGGAGCTCGACTCATAAGTATCCTACCGAGGACAAAACGTATCATGTAAAAAGAAGCGTATTGTACTTTCGTGTCTAGGTTTGGGCGCGTTTTTCTTTTGAAAAATTTCCCCAAGCAAAATAATAACGGAGGTGAACACACTAATGAGTGAAGCAATTATTGCTAAAAAAGCGGAACTAGTTGACGTAGTAGCTGAAAAAATGAAAGCTGCTGCATCTATCGTCGTTGTAGACGCTCGTGGTTTGACAGTTGAGCAAGATACAGTTCTTCGTCGTGAGCTTCGTGGAAGCGAAGTTGAGTACAAAGTCATTAAAAACTCAATCTTGCGTCGTGCAGCTGAAAAAGCTGGTCTTGAAGATCTTGCATCTGTATTTGTTGGACCATCTGCAGTAGCATTTTCTAACGAAGATGTTATCGCACCAGCGAAAATCTTGAACGACTTTTCTAAAAACGCTGAAGCACTTGAAATCAAAGGTGGTGCAATCGAAGGCGCTGTCGCATCTAAAGAAGAGATTCTTGCACTTGCAACTCTTCCAAACCGCGAAGGACTTCTTTCTATGCTCCTTTCTGTACTTCAAGCGCCAGTGCGCAACGTTGCTCTTGCAGTCAAAGCGGTTGCAGACAACAAAGAAGACGCAGCTTAATCTTAAGCTACGCAGCGTAGCCTAGCTACGAAAATCTATTATAAATTTAAAAACATATTTGGAGGAAATAACAATGGCATTGAACATTGAAAACATTATTGCTGAAATTAAAGAAGCTTCAATCCTTGAATTGAACGACCTTGTAAAAGCTATCGAAGAAGAATTTGGTGTAACTGCAGCTGCTCCTGTAGCTGTTGCTGCAGCTGGTGCTGCTGACGCTGGTGCTGCTAAAGATTCATTCGACGTTGAATTGACATCTGCAGGCGACAAAAAAGTTGGCGTTATCAAAGTTGTACGTGAAATCACAGGTCTTGGTCTTAAAGAAGCTAAAGAACTTGTTGACGGTGCACCAGCACTTGTTAAAGAAGGCGTTGCAACTGCAGAAGCTGAAGAAATCAAAGCTAAATTGGAAGAAGCTGGAGCTTCAGTTACTCTTAAATAAGAGGCATATACCAATTAGAATTCGGAATACTATAGTATCAGCCTTTTAGAATTGTGAACACATTTTAGAAACTGATAAATTAATTTAGTTTCCTACCAAAAATCCTACCAAAAATTAATTTGGCAGGGTTTTTCTTTTTAATAAAATTATTTTGGGGAACAGTTGAATATTGTTCTCCTTTTTTTATTTTCAGGAGGGAAAATGACAAAAGAATTACAATCATCACGCTATACTGTCATTTCATTTTTAGTACGTGAAATGAGAATTGATATTGTTGAGGCCATCTCTCGTATGGCTGAATTAGAAAAAAGTGGTTTGGTTCGATTGGAATAAAGTGGAGATTTAATACTCAAAGAACTTGGAGGAGCGCTATGAAACGAATTACCGCAAATCAATACCAAACTTCAGAACGGTATTATAAATTACCTAAAATTCTTTTTGAGGATGAGGAGGATAGGAATACTCAACCTATCTTGAAAAGAAAAGTTGAAAAGGTCACATTTCTTTATCATTTTTAACCTTGCTTTACTTGTCTTGGCAGGCTGGGCTGGGCATAAGTGGAAGAAGGGATAGAAAATAATCTGAACAAGTTCAAAATGTATTCCGTTTTTTTAGGACATGAAAAATTTTAGAAATTGATTCTTTCTTAAATTTGAATTTCACTAGCAGTGTAAAGATGATTTTTTCTCTGAATAAAATCTGAATTTTCTCTGATACAATCTCAAATGTCAAGGTTCAATAATTGTTACTTCAGTAGGTGATGAGGGTCTAGATTAAAATAATCAAGAAGCATTGAAACATTAAGTTGGAGAACTTAAGGGGGAGGATTATTCACATATAGATGGGAAAGTTATGGTTATTTCTGCTGGATAAGAAATGATATTGATGGCACTCAAATTATATTATTAAATATTACGAATTTTGTTCAAGATAGTGTAAAATAGATTTGTACTATTTTTTAAAAATATAATTTAAAAAATAAAGAACAATTACAAATTGATGTATTGAGACTATTCTTTGTCAAGAATACGGAGCTTTGCAGATAGTTCTCTAAAATATTTTGAGGTGATAGAATGTATAAGATATTAGTTGTAGATGACGATTTTGAAATTTTGAAACTGATGCGAACTATTTTAGAGATGAAAAACTATCAGGTAACGACGTATCAAGAAGTCACCGTACCAATCAATATTAATAATTTCAAAGGATTTGATTTGATTTTATTAGATGTAATGATGCCTAATATAGATGGTATGCAAATTTGTAAGCAGATTAGAAATAAAGTAAGATCTCCTATTATTTTTGTTAGTGCAAAAGATACCGAAGATGATATAGTATCAGGGTTGAATTTAGGAGGAGATGACTATATTACAAAACCTTTCAGCATCAATCAATTAATTGCCAAAGTTGCTGCAAATCTCAAACGAGAAGAACGATACAAACAAGGTGAATTAAGTAATCAAATTGTTCGAGAATTATCCCCAATAACGATTTATTTACAAGAAAAAATTGTTTGTATTAATGGAGATAGTCTTGCTTTTACAAGTAGGGAATATGATATCATAGAGCTATTATCTAGCAATCCAAGAAAAATTTTTACTGTACAAGATATATATGAAAATGTTTATGATGATGATGCTGAAACCCTCTTTCGTTCAATATCTGAGTATATCTATCAAATAAGATTAAAATTCTCATCGTATGGAATTAATCCTATAAAAACAGTTAGAGGTATGGGATACAAGTGGCATGAGTAAGAAGAGTACAATTAGAGGGCGCATAATAAGGACTGTTTTAGAACTAGTAACAGGTACGTTACTGAGTATACTTTTATTTTTTATATTTACTTATTTACTTGTTTTTACTGGACAATTAAATGTATACGGCTCTAAAATGGAAATTTCAGTGAGTGATAGCAGCAATTTAAGTGATGTAGTCCAAGCAATGAATAACTCTATATTTGACTATGTTGTATTTAATCGCAAGACGGGTACAATTGAAGAGGGTAACTATCAAAAAAAGGATTTGCCAGCCTATCGAGAAGTTTTTGCTAAAAATGAATCCATAAGTAATGATGCAGTGTATTATGGGTATTACGCTAATTCAGAGATTGTACTTACTGTCAGGCAACCCATGATACCTGAGTTTGTTAATCCGAATTTGCGTCACTTTTCATTTAATCTATTTTCTTATTTATTTTTCTTCGTTATCGAAACAATTTTACTCATTTGGTCACTTACAAGATTAATAAAAGAATTTTCAAATAATTTTCTCCTCATACAAAAAAAGACTTTAAACATGGGACAGTTAACATTTAAAGATAAAAACATTCCTGCTCAAATACAAGAGTTCGATGAAATTCTTTCTGTATTATATCAAAAGGACGACGAGTTAACTAATTTACTCAAATCAGAGAGAAGGGAGAAGGAAGATTTATCTTTTCAAGTTGGTGCATTAGCTCATGATGTAAAAACTCCTTTAACAGTACTAAAGGGAAATTTAGAGTTGCTTGAATTAACTAACTTGACTGTTCAACAGAAGGAATACACTCAGTCAATGAATAACAGTATAGTAGTTTTTGAAAGATACTTTAGTTCAATGATTGATTATTCAAGATTACTAATTGAAGATAAAGATTATGGAGAACAGATACATTTATCCGAATTTTTAAGTGAGCTGTCAGTAGAAGCGAAATCTGTAATGAATAATGCAAAGGTTGATTTCAAAATTATTAATACTACAAAATTAATATTTTTTAAGGGAAATCGCTTTAATTTAAATCGGGCATTAATTAACATTTTAGCAAATGCAGCAAGATATAGTTCTGGAGAAAAAAAAGTTACGCTTACTATCATTGAGGAAACAGAGTATATTAATTTTGTAGTGTGGAATAATGGTCTGCCTTTTACTGAACAGTCCTTATTAAATGCAGATAAGTTATTTTATACTGAGAATAAAGGTAGGAATAATAAGCACTATGGTTTAGGGTTAGCATTTGCTAAACAAGTTGCAACTAGACATTTAGGAGAATTGTTTTTATCAAATCCAGATAGAGGTGGCGCTCAAGTGACGTTGCTTATTAAAAAATAATTCTGTAAGGATATATTAGATAGCTTCCATATAATAGTTATGTATAAAAATAGATGGTTTTCTAAATTGAGGACTGTCTATTTTTTTAATTTTGTAAAATTGGAAATTCTGAACAAATTTTGAAAAATAAAGTATAACATACAAGTATAAAACAAGGAGGAATTATAGTTATGAATATACAAGTTCAAAAACTTAGAAAATCATATAAGGATAGAGAAGTACTGAAAAATATTTCTTTTGAAATAAAAGAGGGGAGTATTTGTGGATTATTAGGTATTAATGGTGCAGGAAAATCAACAATTATGAAGATTATTTTTGGTCTTGAAAATGCTGATAGTGGTACGGTTATTTTTAATGGGAAAAAAAATGCGGGTATATATAAGATTGGAGCGCTTATTGAAACTCCAGCTATCTACATGAACTTATCTGCTTATGATAACTTAAAAACAAGAGCATTGTTATATGACATTTCTGACGAACGAATTAATGAAGTATTAAACTTGATTGGGCTATCTAATACGGGAAAGAAAAAAGCAGGGAGCTTTTCTTTAGGTATGAAACAACGTTTGGGATTAGGTATGGCAATAATTACTAGTCCAGATTTGCTCATTTTAGATGAACCTACCAATGGATTGGATCCAGATGGTATAAAGGAATTGTTGAATTTAATGATTTCTTTAAAGAAATCAGGAATGACAATTCTTTTATCTAGCCATCAACTGTATGAAGTTAGTAAAGTGGCAGATAAAGTTGTTATTTTACATGATGGTCAAATTTTTTACGATGGTTCGAATGTTCAAAGTGATGATTTAGAATCTTTATTTATAAGAATTGTTCATGGAGGTGACGCAATATGATAAAAATATTTAAATCAGAATGGTTAAAACAGCGAAAAAATACATCCAAAAAATTCTTGATAATAGCTCCTGGATTGTCGATTTTAATAGCTGTATTACTTGTTGGACCGAGTATTCTAGAAAGTTTTTCAATATATTGGTGGGAAGCCGTCTTTTTGTACACGCTTATTGGATTGTTATTTTTATATGATTATAAAGCAGAAGAAGCTGCAGGAAACTTCCAGAATATATACTTTCGAAATGATAGCATAAAAATATATATCGTAAAGATACTTTTAAAATTAAAAGATTTACTCATTTCGAACGTATGGTTTTTAGCTATATTATTATTTACAAGTAATTTTTTGTATGGCGACTTAATATCATTGAATATAATTGGTGACTTAATTTGTTTAGTACTTATTTCGATAACATCCATATGGGTATTGCCACTCTTGTATCTATTTTCGAAACGGATCAATCCCTATATCCTAGTATCTATTAACTCCTTGATTTGTTTTTTGGTTGCACCTTTTATCGCTCAAAGTAGCTTTTGGTTCTTCTTTCCTTTTACATATCATTATAAAATTGCTTATAGTCTTATGTATATAAAACCGTCAGGAGATCTAGATTTAACAAATCATGTAACAGACGTTAAAATGGTAGTATTTGCCGTATTTCTATCATTGATTCTATTTATCGTTTCTTTGTTAATGTTAAATTGGAGGTTAAGTAATGATCCAATTGCTAAAAAGTGAAATGATTAAATTTAAAGGTTCGTATCAACTATACATTATTTTGATTTTGTCTACTATACAACTATTGACAATTCCAATTTACATATTATCTGTAAATAACACAATTGTATTGGAAAATATTATCTTTTTACCGATGTTAGGCTATTGTATGATAACTACGATAATCACTTTATTAGTATCTGAACAAGAAATCAATGCTAATAAATATCAGAATATTAGAAGCGGGAGAAATATATCCAGTATATGGGGAGCGAAACTTTTTGTGTTAGATTTACTATTATCTTTACTCACTATTCCTTTATGGGTAGTTGTAGGTATAGAGTTAGAACACTTTTCATATTATTTTTACGTAGGAATAGTTAGTTGGTTATTACTAATATTGTTAAGTCATTTCCACATGCTATTGACATTGTTTATTGCGAAAGGCGGCAATTTACTTATAGCTGTTGTAGAAAGTTTATTTATAGTATTTGCAACAAATAAAGTTTTTCTTAATATTTTTTGGATTCCAGTAATTTTACCAGTTAATATAATTTTAGAAAATAATTTTAGAAGCACAACCTATTTATTAGCTTTAACTTTTTATGTTGTATTATTGTTTGTTGCTAATTTAGTAGTTGTAAGCAGAAAAGGTGTTTAATTATATACTATGATTGAAATGAAGGGAGTGTTAAATTTTTGGATGGAAGTTTGGGAATTGTTTTAACTTTACTTCATATCCAAAATAAGTCTGTAAAGACATATTGGAGAGAGGCGTTATTGATTTTTGATAATTTAACTATAGAAAATTAGGAGGAGAACTATGAAATTCAAAAAAATCTATCTTTCCGTAATTTTTTTCTTAAGTTTGCTTGGATTGACTGGATGCACATATGAGAAGTATGATGTTAAATTTCTCGACTCAAGTTATAATCGATTTGATTATAAAGGAGAGCATTATGGTGTAACTAATCAATTAATTTTATATGAAGATATTGAAAGTAAAGTAAGCAATCATGATGATATTTATGAAATATCTTACGATGATTCCAATAATGAAATAAAGAATGATTTATTGGAGATTGGTGACTTATATCAGACCAAGAATAGAGAATTTGCCATAAAAATTGATAGTACTTTCTATAAATGTAGACTACTTGATAATATTTCTAAAGAAGAACTACTAAAAGTTTCTGACTTATTTAATGTTCGCTTAGTAGGAGGATTTGCTATCAATGAGCAAGAAGCCAGAGAGTTGAAGATAGGGGAACAATCGTTTACAATTTCTGAAGAAATTATTCCTAAAGAAGAGCTTAGTGCTACAGTTGCTAACTTAGATAATCAAGTGAAGTCAGTCACTAGATTATCAGGGGAGCACGAAAGTTGGAAATATGGAGAAATTTGTTCTTTAAAAAATCAGTCTATCCATGAGAAAGTAGCAGTTAAATTGAATGGAGAATATCATTTGGCTTTCTTAAGAAGTTAAACTGGGCAAAAAGTCTTTAAAAGAAAAAACGCCAAATAATAGAGCGACTACATTAGTAGCTTAAAGACATGATTAAACCGCTATTCTTAGGAGTAGTGGTTTTTCTTTTTGTTTAAAAAGGGGCAAAAAAGGGGGCGAGTAAGTAATTTTCTAACTGTTTAAGTCAACCAAAAAATCCCCAATCGAAGCGATCGGGGATTGAGCGAATAAATCTTAAACAATACCTTGTGCAATCATAGCATTTGCTACATTTTCAAAGGCAGCAATGTTAGCTCCTGCAAGGTAGTCTTTATCAAGACCATATGTTTCTGAAGTTGTTTTAGCTGTGTTGAAGATATTTGTCATGATGTCTTTGAGACGTCCATCAACTTCTTCACGAGTCCATGAGAGGCGAAGACTGTTTTGGCTCATTTCAAGGGCTGAAACGGCTACACCACCAGCGTTGGCAGCTTTGGCAGGTCCGTAGAAGATACCATTTTCTTTGTAAACTTTGATGGCATCAAGGTCGCTTGGCATGTTGGCACCTTCAGAGACACAGATAACGCCTTGAGCAACCAAACGTTTAGCTGCTTCACCGTTGATTTCGTTTTGAGTCGCACATGGAAGAGCGATGTCATAGTTTCCAGTGTAAGTCCATACAGAACCGTCATGATAAGTAGCAGATGCTTTCTCAGCTGCATACTCAGTCAAACGAGCGCGACGTTTTTCTTTAACATCAACCAAAAGATCGAAGTCGATACCATTTTCATCGATGACGTAACCATTTGAGTCAGATACAGAGATAACAGTTGCACCAAGTTCAGTCGCTTTTTGAAGAGCGTATTGAGCAACGTTCCCAGAACCTGAAATAACCACTTTCTTACCAGCAAAGCTATTACCGTTAGCTTTAAGCATTTCTTCAGTATAGTAAACCAAACCGTAACCAGTTGCTTCTGGACGAATTAAGCTACCACCAAATCCAAGAGGTTTACCAGTCAAGACACCAGCATCAAATTGGTTAAGGCGTTTGTATTGACCGTAAAGGTAACCAATCTCACGTCCACCAACACCGATATCACCAGCAGGTACGTCAAGTGATGGTCCGATGTGTTTTTGCAATTCAGTCATGAAGCTTTGGCAGAAGCGCATCACTTCAGCATCTGTTTTACCTTTAGGATCGAAGTCTGATCCACCTTTACCTCCACCGATAGGAAGTCCAGTTAAGACGTTTTTAAAGATTTGTTCAAATCCGAGGAATTTCAAGATCCCTTGGTTTACAGTTGGGTGGAAACGAAGTCCGCCTTTGTATGGTCCAACAGCTGAGTTGAATTGAACACGGTAGCCACGGTTTACTTGAACTTTTCCATCACGGTCAACCCAAGGAACACGGAAAGAAATCACGCGCTCAGGCTCAGTAATACGTGCCAAGATATTTTCTTCGATATACTCAGGGTGTTTTTCAAATACAGGTTCCAAAGTGTTGAAAAATTCTTCAACAGCTTGGAGGAATTCAGCCTCGTGCCCGTTACGAGCTTTTACAGTTTCAAACACGCTTTGGATATATTCTTTAGCAGATGTCATATCGTTCTCCTTAAATTCTAATTTAATTATGTGAGTCATTATAGCAGAATTTTTTTTTACTGTAAAGAAAAAAACAGAAATTTTCTAAAAATTCTTTCAATTTAGTTTTTGAGATTTTTTGAAAGTAGATAAAAAACGAACCTTTTTCTTGTAAATATCTTTCTCAAAGAGAAAATCTGAAAATATGGTATAATATTAGCAATAAAAGGAATCTGGAGGATTAGAATCATGGTATCAACGAAAACACAAATTGCTGGTTTTGAGTTTGACAATTGTTTGATGAATGCGGCGGGTGTGGCTTGTATGACGATAGAGGAGCTAGAAGGGGTTAAAAACTCAGCAGCGGGAACCTTTGTCACTAAGACAGCGACCTTGGAATTTCGTCAGGGAAATCCTGAGCCACGCTATCAAGATGTTCCACTTGGTTCTATCAACTCTATGGGCTTGCCAAATAAGGGCTTAGACTACTATCTGGACTACCTTTTGGATCTGCAGGAAAAAGAGCCGAACCGGACTTTCTTCCTATCTCTAGTCGGCATGTCTCCAGAGGAAACCCATACTATTTTGAAAAAAGTCCAAGAGAGTGATTTTCGTGGTCTGACTGAGCTAAACCTCTCCTGTCCAAATGTTCCAGGAAAACCTCAGATTGCCTATGATTTTGAGACAACAGACCGGATTTTGGCAGAGGTGTTTGCCTACTTCACCAAATCTCTTGGAATTAAATTGCCACCATATTTTGATATTGTTCACTTTGACCAAGCGGCAGCTATTTTCAATAAGTATCCTCTTAAGTTTGTCAACTGCGTCAACTCTATCGGAAACGGCCTTTATATAGAAGATGAGTCTGTCGTTATTCGTCCTAAAAATGGTTTCGGTGGTATTGGTGGCGAGTATATCAAACCTACGGCACTTGCAAATGTTCATGCCTTCTATCAACGCCTCAATCCTCAAATCCAAATCATTGGAACAGGTGGCGTGTTAACTGGTCGTGATGCCTTTGAACATATCCTCTGTGGAGCGAGTATGGTGCAGGTAGGTACTACTCTTCACAAAGAAGGCGTCTGTGCTTTTGATCGTATTACCAATGAACTGAAAGAAATCATGGCGGAAAAAGGGTACGAAAGCATAGAAGATTTCCGTGGGAAATTGCGCTATATCGATTAAATTCATTAAAAAATCAGAAGAAAGGAGAGAAGATGCTAGCCATTGAAGAAAGTCAGAAGTTGACTTTATCAAATTTACCTAACCTGAGCCTTTTTACAGGGACAGACCAGGGTCAGTTTGAAGTGATGAAAAGTCAGGTATTGAAACAGATTGGTTATGATTCTGCAGATCTCAACTTTGCCTACTTTGATATGAAAGAAGTGGTCTACAAGGATGTGGAACTGGAGTTGGTCAGCCTTCCTTTCTTTGCGGATGAGAAAATCGTGATATTAGACCATTTTGTTGATATCACAACAGCCAAAAAACGCTTTTTAACAGATGATGAGCTCAAGTCATTTGAGGAATACTTTGACAATCCTTCACCAACAACCAAGTTGTTGATCTTTGCGGAAGGAAAACTGGATAGCAAAAGACGATTGGTTAAGTTACTTAAGCGTGATGCCAAGGTCTTTGATGCAGTAGAAGCTAAAGAACAAGAACTGCGCCAGTATTTCCAAAAATGGAGTCAGAAACAAGGTTTGCAGTTTGCCAATAATTCTTTTGAAAATCTCCTCATCAAGTCGGGTTTTCAATTTAATGAAATCCAGAAAAATCTTCTCTTTTTACAGTCCTATAAGTCGGATTCTGTTATCGAGGAAGAGGATATTGTCAACGCTATTCCCAAGACCTTACAGGACAATATTTTTGATTTAACTCAGTTTATTCTGACTAAAAAGATGGACCAGGCGCGCGACTTGGTTAGAGACTTGACCTTGCAAGGTGAAGATGAAATTAAACTGATTGCAGTCATGCTAGGACAATTTCGAACTTTTACTCAGGTGAAAATTTTGTCGGAGTCTGGCCAAACAGAAGCGCAGATTGCAAGTAGTTTAGGCAGTTTTCTTGGACGCAATCCTAATCCCTATCAAATCAAGTTTGCGCTGAGGGATTCGCGAGGACTTTCCTTGAGCTTTTTGAAGCAAGCTATTTCTTATTTGATTGAGACAGACTATCAGATTAAGACAGGTCTTTATGAAAAAGGTTTCCTTTTTGAAAAAGCACTCCTACAGATTGCTAGTCAGGTAAATTGATATTTTTTGAAACTACAACCCGCGTCAAGATTATCTTGTCGTGGGTTTCTTGCTGATTTGCTTATTTTATACTCAATGAAAATCAAAGAGCAAACTAGGAAACTAGCCGCAGGTTGTTCAAAGCACTGCTTTGAGGTTGTAGATAAGACTGACGAAGTCAGCTCAAAACACTGTTTTGAGGTTGTGGATAGAACTGACGAAGTCAGTAACATATACCTACGGCAAGGCGACGTTGACGCGGTTTGCATTTGATTTTCGAAGAGTATGATTAGAAAGTATTTCAGTGATTTCTTCATCTATAAGCAAAAAACTTGAAAAAAGTGAATGTTTGCGTTATCATTTTCATATAGAAAGAAAAAGAGGTATTACAGATGGCTATTATCTTACCAGAACTTCCATATTCATACGACGCTTTGGAACCATACATCGATGCGGAAACAATGCACTTGCACCATGACAAACACCATCAAACTTATGTCAACAATGCTAATGCAGCTCTTGAAAAACACCCTGAAATCGGTGAAGATCTTGAAACCTTGCTTGCTGATGCAGAATCTATTCCAGCTGATATCCGTCAAGCGCTTATCAACAATGGTGGCGGACACTTGAACCATGCGCTTTTCTGGGAATTGATGACTCCTGAGAAAACTGCTCCTTCAGCAGAACTTGCAGCAGCAATCGATGCAACATTTGGTTCATTTGAAGAGTTCCAAGCAGCTTTCACTGCAGCAGCAACAACTCGTTTTGGTTCTGGCTGGGCATGGTTGGTTGTCAACAAAGAAGGGAAGCTTGAAGTGACTTCAACAGCAAACCAAGACACACCAATCTCAGAAGGCAAAAAACCAATCTTGGGCTTGGACGTTTGGGAACATGCTTACTACGTGAAATACCGCAACGTGCGTCCTGACTACATCAAAGCTTTCTTCTCAGTGATCAACTGGAACAAGGTAGATGAATTGTACGCAGCTGCTAAATAATGATAGTTGGAGGGAAGAATTGTTCTTCTCTTTTTAAGGTTATATTATTTTTGTCTGACAAAATCGTCAGACTTTTTTCATTTTTATGAGAAACGTGCTAACTGCTAGAAATTATGGTAGAATAAAGTATTAAGTAATCGTGGAAAAAGGATATCTATGCGAAAAGAAATTGCACCTGAATTATACAACTATAACAAGTTTCCTGGTCCTGAGTTTCATTTACACGGGGACAAGGTCGAAACGGAAGGGATAGCTTTTTCCTTGGTGGAAAATATCAAGGAAGCCTTTGATGTGACGACTTTTAATCAGCGTTTTTCAGAAGTCTTAACCAAGTTTGATTATATCGTGGGAGACTGGAGCAACGAACAGCTTCGCCTACGAGGTTTTTACAAGGATGACCGAACAGAAGAAAAACTTGAAAAAATCAGTCGTTTACAAGACTACCTTTTAGAGTATTGTAGTTATGGTTGTGCCTATTTTGTCCTAGAAAATGAAGCCCCTAAGCGAGCATCATTTGACAAGAAAATGCGTAAGAAGGAAGAAGAACCGCCTTCTAGAAAAGGAAAGAAACCGGCTCAAACAAAACGAAAACCGAATGCAGATAAGAAAAATAGACGTCGTCAGAAAGACCAGCATTCTCAGAAAGAGGACAAGGGACAACGTCATTTTGTCATTCGTCAGAAGTGAGTAGAGAATAAGGAGAAGAAATGAAACCGTCAATTTATAGTTTAACACGTCAAACCATGCAGGAATGGGTATTGGAGCAGGGAGAAAAGAAATTCCGTGCTGATCAAATCTGGGAATGGCTTTACCGTAAACGTGTGCAGTCATTTGAAGAAATGACCAATCTTTCAAAAGATTTGATTGCTAAGCTCAATGACCAGTTTGTAGTCAATCCCTTGAAACAGCGTATCGTTCAAGAGTCTGCTGATGGTACGGTCAAATATCTCTTTGAGTTGCCTGATGGTATGCTAATTGAGACTGTACTGATGCGTCAGCACTATGGTTTGTCAGTCTGTGTGACCACTCAGGTCGGCTGTAATATCGGTTGTACCTTCTGTGCTTCTGGTTTGATTAAGAAGCAACGAGACCTCAATAACGGTGAAATTGTAGCGCAAATCATGCTGGTTCAGAAATACTTTGATGAGCGTGGTCAGGATGAACGCGTCAGCCATATCGTTGTCATGGGAATCGGTGAGCCCTTTGATAACTACAACAATGTCTTGAATTTCGTTCGTACCATCAATGATGACAAGGGGATGGCTATCGGTGCTCGTCACATCACGGTTTCAACCTCAGGTTTGGCCCATAAAATTCGTGATTTTGCTAATGAAGGAGTTCAGGTCAATCTTGCCGTTTCCCTTCACGCACCTAACAATGAGTTGCGTTCAAGCATCATGAAGATTAACCGTGCCTTTCCGATTGAAAAACTCTTTGCAGCTATTGAGTACTACATTGAGACAACAAATCGTCGTGTGACCTTTGAGTATATCATGCTAAATGAAGTTAATGATGGTGTTGAACAGGCCCTTGAGTTAGCTGAATTGCTCAAGAATATTAAGAAATTGTCTTATGTAAACTTGATTCCTTACAACCCAGTTAGTGAGCATGACCAATATAGCCGTAGTCCTAAAGAGCGCGTGATGGCTTTCTATGATACGCTTAAGAAAAAGGGGGTCAACTGTGTGGTTCGTCAAGAACATGGTACAGATATTGATGCAGCTTGTGGACAATTGCGCTCTAACACAATGAAACGTGACCGCCAGAAAGCAGTCGCAGCAGTCAATCCTTAATGATGAAGAAAACTTATAATCATATTTTAGTATGGGGAGTCATTTTCTATAGCATTTGCATTGTCTATTTTTGCTTTACTCCTCAAGGACATTCTCCCGTGGGAGTGGAAACTCCAGGTATTCAGCATCTTGGACGCCTGGTTTTTCTTTTGACTCCTTTCAATTCTCTCTGGAAACTGGGCCAAGTGAGTGATGTGGGACAATTATCTTGGATTTTTTTACAAAATATCCTCAATGTCTTCTTGCTTTTTCCTTTGGTGTTCCAACTCCTTTATCTCCTTCCAAACTTGCGGAAAACAAAAAAGGTGCTACTTTTTAGTTTTCTAGTGAGCCTTGGAATCGAGTGTACGCAGTTAGTCTTGGACTTTTTCTTTGATTTTAATCGCGTCTTTGAAATTGATGATTTGTGGACCAATACCTTGGGTGGCTATCTGGCTTGGTTCCTATATAAACAATTACATAAAAACAAGATAAGGAATTAAAATGAGTATTTTAGAAGTTAAAAATTTGAGTCACGGTTTTGGTGACCGTGCAATTTTTGAAGATGTTTCCTTCCGTCTTCTCAAAGGAGAACATATCGGTCTGGTCGGTGCTAATGGTGAAGGAAAATCAACTTTTATGAGCATCGTGACTGGTAAGATGTTGCCAGATGAAGGGAAGGTTGAGTGGTCCAAATATGTGACTGCTGGATACTTAGACCAACATTCTGTCTTGGAAGAAGGACAGTCGGTGCGTGATGTTCTCCGTACAGCCTTTGATGAGCTGTTTAAAGCAGAAGCTCGTATCAATGACCTTTATATGGAAATGGCTGAAGACGGTGCGGATGTTGATGCTCTCATGGAAGAAGTGGGAGAACTTCAAGACCGTTTAGAGAGTCGTGATTTCTATACTTTGGATGCTAAGATTGATGAAGTAGCGCGTGCCCTTGGTGTCATGGACTTTGGCATGGATACGGATGTAACCTCTTTGTCAGGTGGGCAAAGAACCAAGGTGCTTTTGGCTAAACTTCTCCTTGAGAAGCCTGATATCTTGCTGTTGGACGAGCCGACCAACTACTTGGATGCTGAGCATATTGACTGGCTTAAGCGCTATCTCCAAAACTATGAGAATGCCTTTGTCCTCATTTCACACGATATTCCATTCCTGAACGACGTGATTAATATTGTCTACCATGTGGAAAATCAACAGCTGACGCGTTATTCTGGTGACTACTACCAGTTCCAAGAAGTCTATGCTATGAAGAAATCTCAGCTAGAGGCTGCCTACGAACGTCAGCAAAAAGAAATTGCGGACCTTAAGGACTTTGTTGCCCGAAACAAAGCGCGTGTTGCAACACGAAACATGGCCATGTCCCGTCAGAAGAAATTGGATAAGATGGATATTATCGAACTGCAAAGTGAGAAACCAAAACCATCCTTTGATTTCAAACCAGCTCGTACGCCAGGGCGCTTTATCTTCCAAGCCAAGGATTTGCAAATTGGTTATGATCGTCCTCTGACCAAGCCTTTAAATCTTACCTTTGAACGTAATCAAAAGGTTGCTATTATCGGGGCAAATGGTATCGGGAAAACAACTCTCTTGAAGTCTCTCTTGGGCATTATTCCGCCAATTGCTGGGGAAGTGGAGCGTGGAGATTATCTAGAACTTGGCTACTTTGAACAAGAAGTAGAAGGCGGTAATCGCCAAACACCACTAGAGGCTGTTTGGAATGCCTTTCCAGCTCTCAACCAAGCAGAAGTTCGTGCAGCCCTTGCCCGTTGTGGTTTGACAACTAAGCATATCGAAAGTCAAATTCAGGTTTTGTCAGGTGGGGAACAAGCCAAAGTTCGTTTCTGTCTCTTGATGAATCGTGAAAACAACGTTTTAGTGCTGGACGAGCCGACCAACCATTTGGATGTGGATGCCAAGGATGAACTCAAACGTGCTCTCAAAGAATACAAGGGATCTATCCTTATGGTCTGCCACGAACCAGACTTTTATGAAGGTTGGATGGACCAAATCTGGGACTTTAACAAGCTAACTTAAAAATGAGGAAAAAAGAAATACAGTATCGAATGCGGATACTGTATTTTTTGGTTTTTAAGATTTAAAATCGTAGTCTTTCACCACTTCGATGCTATCGATAGTAATAGCAGTCGTTGGTTTGTCTTTCTCATCTTTTTCGGCTTTAGCAATCTTATCTACAACATCCATACCGTCAATCACTTGACCAAAGACTGGGTGTTTGCCGTCTAGACTAGGGTTTCCCCCTTCTTTATAGGCTTCGATGATTTTCTTTGGATACTTGCTTGTAGGGAGTTTAGCAGAGGTATCTGTAGAATTTTGGTTGATAAAGAACTGGCTGCCATTGGTGTTTGGTTGACCAGTATTAGCCATAGAAAGAGCACCCCGGATGTTATAGAGATAAGGAGTAATCTCGTTTTTGAAACCAGTTCCCTTGTCTTTAGTCTTATCCTTGTCATGCCAGATGGACTGACCGCCTGTACCGTCCCCTTTGGGATCTCCAGTTTGGACCATAAAGCCATCTATGACACGGTGGAAGGTAATACCGTTATAGTAGCCTTCTTTGGCATGAGTGAGGAAGTTTTCAACCGCTAGAGGAGCGAGTTTAGGGAAGAGCTTAATGCGGATATCTCCTTGACTTGTGTGTAGAATCACTTCAGCCTCGTCTTCAGAAACTTCTTTAGATAGTTGTGGGAAATTGGCGTTTTCGTTTGTTAAAGCATCGTTTAACTCCTTGGCAGATTGGGCAGCTGCTTTGGAGCTTTCCTCAGCGGCCAAGCTAGAATCTACATAGTCATCACCACGCAAACTACGTTGGATGTTGTTACATCCAGCTAGAGCTACAGTGGATAGTAAAAGAAGGGTTGCTAGTTTTTTCATTCTGTTCCTCTCAAAAATTTATTTCTACCATTGTACCCTAAAAGGAAGTGGATTTCAAATGTTAGTGACAAGACAGTTTAAGAGGAAGCCAACCTGAAAGTCGCTTGTTTAGAGGTATCAATACCATAAGTGTACTCGAAGTATTTAGGAAACCAGATCTTAAGAAAGCTCGTAAAGCATCACAATTAGCAAACGTTAATTCGAAAGAATTACTATATTTTAAAAGAGCACATTTTCAAAGGATTTTTTCTTTTGGATTCAATTCCTAATTAATCAATGAACTTAATACTAGGTCTCGAAAAGAATTATGCTTCCTCTTTCTGTCTGAGTTCAAAGAGGTCTTCTACTTTCAGATTAAAAACTTGAGCAATTTTAAGAGCCATTTCCAGCGAAGGATTGTAACGATTATTTTCCAAGTGCAGAATTGTCTCGCGTCGCATGCCGATGCGGTCGGCTAACTCCTGCTGGGTCATGCCTGTGGACTCACGAACAGATTTGAGATTAGTAATAATCTTGCTTTCTTTGGCCATGCTTATCCTCTACGTTCCAAGATAAAATAGACAACCGCAAAGATGCAAATCAAGGCAGCTATGCTAATAAAGATCTGTCCCATGTAAAGAGTGAGAGACCCCATATACCCAATGATAACTGCTAGTATCATCAGTGCGCCTAGTATAAAAACAAACATCAAGCTAGCTGCCTTTGCTAAATTAGCATAAAAGCGTTCGTCCGGAGTCTCCTTGACATTTTTCAAACAGAAAAAACCAAATACAATCACTTCAATAACGAGGCCAATTCCCAAAATCCATTCTTTAATACCAGAACTTTCGCTTGGGTTCGCAACCCAAATTCCTACTGTATAAAAAATGCTTGCTGCAAACACAAGTATCGTGTAAAGCTTAGCAGACAAGTCGAAAATAATCTTTCCCTTACCTTTCTGACTTTTATGAGGCCATGGTTTCATATGTAGCCAGCCCCAAATAGCTATAATTTGACCTAACACTGAAATACCAGTAATAACTAACTTGGGTCTCCAACTAAGATTAGAACCAAATAAAACAATAAAATCAATAACGAGAGCTACGGCAATCATTGCAATGAGGTCACGCATTTTTTGACTTTTTTTCATGATAGACTCCTTTTTTATGTTATAAATATATAACACTTGAATTTTATGTTACAAATATATCACATTTAAATTTGGAAAGCAAGAATTTATGTGCCAAGGTGGCAATTATTTGAAAAATTTTTTTAATCAAAGCCCTCGCTAGTCAAACAACTAAAGAATTCTTTGAAGCAATGCATCGGATTTGGTTTGGATAGTTTCGTTAATAATATTTGATGATAAGGAATTTTTGGAAAATCTAGATACTGTATGAATCTCTACTTTTTTTCTTAGACTGTTATAAAGTCTGTCAGAATAAGCTTTGTAGGTATAGAAGTTAATTTTTACAGAGGTTAAGTAAGGGTTTCAGTACACGTCAATAGATGTCAAAATATTGATTTTAAGCGATTTTTGATTTTTGGAAACTCATTATATCGCACTACAAATCAATAAAAACTGTACCTTTTTTAGATAAATATATTATCTGGATATTGAAGTTAAGCCCTGCTGTCATTTCGATGGCAGGGCTTTTTAATATTTGGTACACTAACTTCTTATCTATATTTTGGTGGATTTTAAGTTGACATCTACAAAGTTTAATGTTAGAATACATTCAAAAATATATTTGAATGAGGTATTTTATGATTCAAAATGTTGTTACTTCAATAATCCTGTATTCTGGGACAGCCGTAGACTTACTTATTATCCTAATGTTATTTTTTGCCAAAAGAAAAAGCAGAAAAGACATCATTAACATCTATTTAGGACAATTTCTAGGCTCTGTTAGTCTAATATTGCTAAGTTTGCTTTTTGCATTTGTCTTAAATTATATTCCTAGTAAAGAGATTTTAGGTTTACTCGGTTTGATTCCAATTTTCCTAGGTCTCAAAGTTTTGCTTTTAGGAGATTCTGATGGAGAAGCTATTGCCAAAGAAGGTTTGCGCAAAGATAATAAAAACCTGATATTTCTAGTCGCTATGATTACTTTTGCAAGTTGTGGTGCTGACAATATTGGTGTCTTTGTTCCATATTTTACTACCTTAAATTTAGCAAATTTGATAGTAGCTTTACTTACCTTTCTAGTCATGATTTATCTCTTGGTTTTTTCTGCCCAAAAATTGGCACAAGTCTCTTCTGTTGGAGAAATTTTGGAAAAATATAGCAGATGGTTTATTGCCGTTGTTTATTTAGGATTGGGGATATATATCCTGATTGAAAATAACAGTTTTGACATACTATGGACTATATTAGGCTAGGAGAAAATATTATGAAAAAAGATAGTATCTGCCAAGTGAATGTTATAAATCAGCAAAATATTACAACCGCAACGAACTACCTTGAAAAGGAAAAAGTCCAAAAATCACTTCGCATTTTAACAAAATTTACCGATAATAAACAGATAAATATCATCTTCTATCTTCTTGCTGTTGAAGAACTCTGTGTCTGTGATATAGCCTGTTTACTAAATCTCAGTATGGCATCTACTTCCCACCATCTTCGTAAACTAGCCAATCAAAACATCTTGGGCACTAGAAGAGAGGGGAAAATTATATATTATTTTATAAAAGATGAGGAAATCAGGGATTTTTTTAATCAACTAGGATAACAACTATTTTTACTACTTTTCCATGATTATAGGGGATTATATATGAAATTTTTTGATGAAAATTACTCACAAGAAATACATACTCGTATCAAATCTTTAAGAGAAAAATATAATTTAAAGCAAAGCTACCTAGGTAATGCAGGTCAAGTTAGCCAAGTTGAAAAGTAAAAGCGACAAGTTACCGCTTCAATATTGCTTTATTTGAATACTTAAACCGACTTGGACTATAAAGAAATTATTTTTAGAGATATTGCCAAGTTTGTTGAAAATCTGTTTTACCACTGCTTCAGCTCTATTATATTTAGAGATTTAGAAACTGTAAATAAAAGAATGAATTCTTTGTCGGATGATGACTTAATTTCTATACAATCTAGCTGTCTTAGACTTTCCAAGACATTCGCAAATTTCAATATTCAAAGAAAAAAATTTTTGATTTCTGATGAAACTGAAAAAATTATCCATAATGGCAAAAAGGTCATTAAAAAATCAAAAAAGATAAATCAATTTCAACAACAATGGACACATACGCCGAGTTAGCACCGCAAAGAAAGTTAGAATCTGTTAATCTTTATATCGATAAGATTGCTGAACTAACGCAATAACTACTCTACCATTCACTCTACCTTTTATTATGTAGCATTCTAAAAACATTGATGTACCAACGTTTCTAACAGCTAAAATAGAAATTATTTAATCTTTTACAGACCTAAACTATTTCCCTATTTAGAATCTATTCATTCATATTTTATAAATTAATTAGTAGATATCATTCTTAAAATCCTTGATATTTCTCTTGGGAACAGGCTTTGGATTTAGGAGCCAGGTATCCAAATCACGTTCAGGTGAGATATAAGGTTTGACTCGGTGGTCTTTATAAAACGTTTCTAAAATAGTTTTCATGACATTCTCTTTCTGATTTTTCTTTAAAATTATAGTAAATTTCTAAATGGTTTAAAAATTTGGTAAATTCCCAAACTAAGTTCCACCGCTAGTACAAGTGGAAGTTAGTCTGATAAAAATCCTAAAAACCAGTGGAAATCTGTGTCAGGGTAAATTCCACTGGTTTTACTAATGCTTGATTTCATC